>JAJXUF010000082.1 GCA_021783175.1 Pseudomonadota bacterium | reverse complement strand
GCACTTTCCGATGTGGAACGGATCAAGGCGGAGAGCCAGGGGCTGCGCGGTACGTTGCGGGAGAGTCTGCGCAATCCTGTCACCGGTGCACTGGCGGAAGATGACGTTCAGGTCATCAAGTTCCACGGCATTTACCAGCAGGACGATCGCGAACTGCGGGCGGAACGCCACCATCAGAAACTGGAGCCCCTGTATCAATTCATGGCCCGGCTGCGCCTGCCGGGCGGCGTATTAAGCGGAGCGCAATGGCTGGCGTTGGGCGACATCGCCCGCACCTACGGCAACGCCAGCCTGCGTATCACCAGCAGACAGAGCATACAATTTCACGGACTGCTCAAGCCGCATCTCAGGCCGGTGCTGCGAGCCCTCGACCGGGCACTGCTCGATACGGTCAGTGCCTGCGGCGACGTTAACCGCAACGTCATCGCCAGTTCCGCTCCTCAGGTCTCCGCCTTCCATGCCGAGGCATACGGCTGGGCGCAGAAAATTGCCGAGCACCTGCTGCCGCAGAGCCGTGCCTATCATGAAATCTGGTTGGACGGCCAACAGATAACCACGCCGGAGGAGGATCTCCTGTACGGGCCCACCTATCTGCCCCGCAAGTTCAAGATTGCCATCGCTGTGCCGCCACACAACGACGTCGACGTGTTCACGCAGGATCTTGGGTTCATCGCCATACACGAGGAGGGGCGACTGGCGGGATTCAATGTTTGCGTTGGGGGAGGCCTTGGTCGCAGCCACAACAAACCCGAAACCTACCCGAGGCTGGCGGATGTCTGCGGATTTTGCGCCCCCGGGCAGGTGTTGGCCATAGCCGAAGCCGTGCTCATTACCCAGCGTGATCACGGAGACCGAAGCAATCGTAGCCACGCCCGCCTCAAGTACACGGTAGACTGTATGGGTTTGGATCGCTTCATGGAAGAGGTGCAGCAACGCACCGGATTTCCGCTGGCCCCGCCGCGCCCGTTCCACTTCGAGACTTCGGGGGACCGTTTCGGCTGGCTCGAAAATGATGACGGAACAGCCTGTCTTACCCTCTTCATACCCGGTGGCCGGGTTGCCGATGGTGATATTCCGCTCCTCAGCGGGCTGGATGCACTCGCACGTCTGCACCATGGCGAAATTCGGCTGACCTGCAATCAGAATCTGCTGATCGCCGGCATTTCTTCTGCGGAACGCCCCGTTATCGAAGCGGTGCTCGCTGAATATGGGCTTAACGGATTGCTGAATCTCGCCCCTGTCCGTACCCACGCGATGGCATGCGTGGCGCTGCCCACCTGCCCCCTGGCGATGGCCGAGGCCGAGCGCTATTTGCCGGTTTTTCTGGATCGCATCGAGGCGTTGCTTGCCGAGGCCGGTCTGGAAGGAGAAGCGTTGACGGTGCGTATGACCGGATGCCCCAACGGGTGCGCCCGGCCTTATCTCGCGGAGATCGGCCTGGTCGGCAAAGCGCCAGGCCTTTACGATCTTTATCTGGGCGGCGATCGGACCGGCATGCGCCTGAACGCACTTTACCGGGAGGCATTGGGCGAAGAAGCCCTGCTGGACATCCTGCGCCCTCTGTTGAAACGGTTTGCCGGCCAGCGCTGGGCTGGCGAGACATTCGGGGACTTTGTCCGACGACAGGATTTGTTGCCGCCGGATCCTGGCCTTTCGCATACAGGGAAACGGTGAGGAATCCATGAGTGTAGGAATCAGGATACAGGATGTGCTCCTCCTTTTCGGGGAATTGCGCAACGCGCCATACGCACCGGCGGCTTTTGCCACCAGCTTTGGGGCGGAAGATATGGTGCTCACGGACCTGATTGCGAAGCATGCGCCATGGATAGAGATATTCACCCTCGATACCGGTCGTTTACCGGAGGAAACCTACCGGCTGATGCAGGAAACCCGGGAGCACTACCACCTCCCCATCCAGGTGTATTTCCCGGAACACGGGACAGTGGAGCGCTATGTCCGGGAACACGGGCCCAACGCCTTTTATGAAAGCCACGAATTGCGCAAGACCTGTTGCCATATGCGTAAGGTCGAACCCTTGCAGCGCGCATTGCGGGGTAAAGGTGCCTGGGTGACAGGAATGCGCAGGGAGCAGACGCTTTCGCGGCAGGACCTCGCCGTCCGGGAATGGGATGCGGCCCACGAGTTGCCCAAGTTTAATCCCATGGCCGATTGGCATGGCGAAGATGTCTGGGACTATATCCGTCGTTTTGAGGTGCCTTACAATCGTCTTCATGATCAGGGCTATCCCAGCATCGGCTGTGCCCCATGCACGCGCGCCATCTCCCCCGGCCAGGATATCCGCGCGGGTCGTTGGTGGTGGGAGAATCCGGCCACCAGAGAGTGTGGCCTGCATGTCGTTGACGGCAAACTGATTCGCGCCAGGCCAGCAATACCACAAAAAACTTCAGGACAAATATGATGCATACTACAGCCGAAAAACAGGTTCTCGATGCCGCTAGCAATCACCACCTGGACTGGCTGGAATCAGAAGCAATCCACATCATGCGTGAGGTCGCGGCCGAATGCGGTAAACCGGCGTTGCTGTTTTCCGGCGGCAAGGATTCGGTGGTGCTGCTGCGCATCGCCGAGAAGGCCTTCCGCCCCGGCAAGTTCCCGTTTCCGCTGGTACATATCGATACTGGCCACAACTTCGCTGAAGTCATCGAATTCCGCGACCGACGCATTGCTGAGCTGGGCGAGCAACTGATCGTGCGTTCAGTCGAGGAGTCGATCAGGCGCGGCACCGTGCGTCTGCGTAATCCCGCAAGCGATTCGCGTAATGCGGCGCAGGCCGTCACGCTGTTGGAGACCATCGCTGAATTTCAGTTTGATGCCTGCATCGGCGGCGCCCGTCGCGATGAAGAGAAGGCTCGCGCCAAGGAGCGGATTTTTTCATTCCGCGATGAGTTCGGGCAGTGGAATCCGAAGGCGCAGCGCCCGGAACTCTGGGATTTATATAACACCCGCATTCATCCTGGCGAAAATATGCGCGTGTTCCCGATCTCCAATTGGACCGAACTGGACGTTTGGCAATACATCGCCCGCGAAAAACTGGCGCTGCCGCCGATTTATTTTGCCCATGAGCGCCAGGTCATTCCGCGCAACGGCTTTCTGGTGCCGCTGACCACGCTGACACCGGCCAAAGAAGGCGAGGTAATCGAGACCCAAGTCGTGCGTTTCCGCACGGTCGGCGATATCTCATGCACCTGCCCGGTGGCGTCGGATGCCGCTACCGTCGAGGCCATCATCGCCGAGACCGCCGTGACCAAAATCACCGAACGCGGCGCAACCCGGATGGATGACCGGACATCGGAAGCATCGATGGAGCAACGCAAGAAGGCAGGATATTTTTGATGAGCGCGACCATTCCCAAACAGTTTTTGCAAGAACTGACTAGAGAGCGCGGCTTGCTGCGCTTCATTACTGCCGGTTCGGTGGATGATGGCAAGAGCACGCTGATCGGCCGTCTGCTGTTCGACAGCAAGGGTATTTTTGCCGACCAGTTGGACGCGATATCGCACGCTAGGCACCGGCGCACCATCGGCGACGCGATCGACTTGTCGCTGCTGACGGATGGCCTGGAAGCCGAGCGCGAGCAGGGCATCACCATCGACGTCGCTTACCGCTACTTCGCCACGCCCCGGCGCAAGTTCATCATCGCCGACACCCCGGGCCATGAACAGTACACGCGCAACATGGTTACCGGAGCATCCACCGCTGACGCTGTCGTCATCCTGATCGATGTCTCGAAAGTGAAAATGGGCGATGATGGCAGCGTGGAATTACTGGTGCAAACCAAGCGCCATTCGACCATCGCCCACCTGTTGCAGATCGAGCATGTCGTAGTCGCGGTCAACAAGATGGATCTGGTGCATTACGACCAGGCGGTGTATGACCGCATCGTGCAAGCATACCGGGAATTCGCGCAACGGCTGGGCCTGAAGGATATCCGCACGATTCCCTTGTCTGCTCTGGCGGGCGACAATGTGGTCACTGCGGGCGACAGGATGCCATGGTATCAGGGGCCAACGCTGATCGAACTGCTCGAATCCCTGAGCGTCTATGACGCATGCCATGACGAGCCGCTGCGTTTTCCGGTACAACTGGTGGCGCGCCACAACGGCCACGAAGTCAACGACTTCCGCGGTTACATGGGCCGTATCGAAGCCGGAAAAGTCCGCAGGGGCGACCAGCTGGTGGTGCAACCAGGAGGATCTGCGGCGACCGTAAAAGATATTCGGATACTCGACCAGTCGCTGGAATCGGCCGTCGTCGGCCAATCGGTAACGTTGTTGCTGGAGGAACACCTGGATATTTCGCGTGGCGACATGCTCGCGTCCGCCGATCGTCCGGCCAGCCCGCTCAAAACCGTCACCGCCGACGTCTGCTGGTTGTCGGAAGATCCGCTCGATCCGCGTCGCAACTACTGGCTGAAACACACAACCCGGCAAGTCACCGCGCGCGTCATAAGAATCAATACGTTGCTCGATATCAACACGCAACAGAAGCACCCGGCCGATGCCTTGCGGCTGAACGACATCGCCAGCATCACGCTGAAGGTGCAGCAGCCGCTCGCCGCGGATGCATATGACACCATCCGCGCAACCGGAGCGTTTATTTTGATCGACGAAGTGACACATCAAACTGTTGCGGCCGGAATGATCCGTCTCGACGATTCCAGGGTGGGGAATGTATCCGAACGTTAAGAATACTACCTCCCGGAGTATGGGGCATGGACTGGCGCGGCCTCCCGCGCAAGATGCCGGATCAACCGGTCAATGGCGGCTGCCGACCGCCGGAGGACCCCATCTATGAGCGGGGGGGGTTACGGCAACAGCGGGAAAGTCTGGATTGTCGGGGCGGGTCCGGGTGACCCGGACCTGCTGACCCTGAAGGCGGCCGCCCTTGTGGGTACGGCCGATATCATCTTTCATGACGCCCTGGTCAATCCACGCATTCTGGACATGGCACGGCCGGACACCAAATTGGTGGATGTAGGCAAACGGGGCGGCAGGCCCTCTGCTTCTCAGGTGAGTATTCAGACGCGGATGATCCACGCCGCGCGGCAAGGTATGCGTGTAGTGCGCCTCAAGGGGGGTGACCCGTTTATTTTTGGACGTGGTGGTGAGGAGTGCATGGCATTGTGGACGGCCGACATCGACTACGAAATAGTGCCCGGCATCACCAGCGGCCTTGCGGCGGCAGCCTGTGCCGCCGTACCGCTGACGTACCGAAGCATCAGCCAATCCGTCCTGTTCGTAACGGGGCACGAGGCTGCGGATGCCCCACCGGTGGACTGGCATCATATCGCAAAGGCAGCAGACACCCTGGTCATCCATATGGGAATAGCCCGTATAACGGAGATTCAGAACGCCTTGATCGCCGGTGGGCGGCACCCGGATACGCCGGTGCTGGCCATGCAATGGGCAACTTTGCCACAGCAGCGCCATGTGTACGCCAGGTTAAGCGATCTGACCGATGCCATTCACGATGCGGATCTGGGTAGCCCGGCAATCCTCATTGTGGGTGAGGCGGTACGCCTGTCGCAAGAGTTATCACACGGAATGAATACCGCTTCTGATGACGCCTTTGGCCAAAGACAGTGGTATTTATCCGCGGTTGGCAGTGCATGACCAGGGAAGCCCATTTGCTGCTCGCGCATGGGTCCCGTGATCCAGAGTGGCGCCTTCCGTTTGAAACCCTGGAGACCGACTTGAAGGCAATCCATCCGGAACGCCCTATCCGGTTATGCTACTTAGAACTGTGGCGCCCCATGCTGACGGACGCCATTCAGGAGGAATATAGCCGAGGTATCAGAAATTTCAGAATATCCCCTCTGTTCTGGAGCCGTGGACGCCATCTCCGGGAAGATCTTCCGCGTCTGATTGATGCGGTGATGATCCCCGGTATGCACATCCGTATGGACGGGCCATTGGGACTCAATGAAGAGGTGTTGCGGGCAGCTTTGACTGCTCTGACCTGATGTCTTATTACGGGAACCAGGAGCATCCAATGAGCAGGAAAGAAGCGGTAGTTCATATTTTTAAGGACGGTGAGCGTAATACTACGGCATGCCGACTGGACGATTCCGAGAACATATCCTTAAACTTTCGCTTGCCTGATATACAGCTCACCCCATTGCATTTGCTCAATATGGCTCTTGGCCAATGCCTCGCGGAACTCACGTTACGGTTTCTAGAGCGACGGGACTTAATGGCAACCTGCCTGATAAGCATCTGCACGGCTGTAAAAACCACAGGCGCGGTGCGAATTGATGAGATAAATATCACCTTGACATTACCATTGCAATTATCTTCTGATGATGAAGTGATCCTGATCAGAATGCTGCACCAGTGTCCGATACATGCAGCTATTACCGGAAGCGTTTCCATCACCTTACAGATATGTGATGACCGCGAAGCCATTTCACGCTATGAGCAGAAACTATTGTCCCAAACATCTGCCAACATATTGCATGTCCATACGATTGGCAGCGATGCCATCGATATCCGGATATAGCGTCACAAGTTCATCACATTATGGGTTGGCATGGCCTGACGCCGACCGGTGGTCGTGCTGTGCGTTGAATAACGAATGCTCACCGCCAAACATCATTGCTATTCCTACCGTGAGCATGGCGGGCAGAAGTACACCATAGCTCCCGGTCATTTCGGTGATCATGACGATGGTAGACAAGGGCGCATTGGCCGCTACGGAAAAGACCGCCATCATACCGACCACCACAAACATGGCAATGGGTATATTGAGATTAGGGGAAACCGTCTTCGCAAAGTGCCAGAACAAAGCGCCCGAAAGCCCACCGATAACCACCGTTGGGCTAAAGGCCCCGCCGGATGCCCCGGAGCCGGCAATCAGGGACATGGCCAGAATGACGCAAATTATACCAAGCGTTAATTCGGATACCCCAGGAGAGATTTTATGGTCCATGATCAACTGCAACCAGCCATAGCCGTTGCCTATGGCATAAGAGGATAACAAACCAATGCAGCCAGCCAGGACGCCGCCTATCAGGGCACTGATATAGATCGGCCGCTCCATCTTTTTGAACAAATCAGAAATATAATAAAATACCCACAGAAGAAAACGGGCAATCAGACCAGAAAAAATACCAAAAATGGAAAACCACAGAATATATCTCAACTCAAAGTTGTGTACCGGCAGAATACCTATGCGGAACAGCGGCGAAAATCCTACCTTGGTGGCTACTACTAGGTAAGCTGCAGCCGATGCGGCAAACGCGGGGATGATCGTTTCGATATCGAAATCGTGTTTGAAAAATATTTCACTACTAGCGATTGCCCCCGCGAGAGGCGCTTTAAACATTGCTCCCAGCCCCGCGCCGACCCCTACAGCTAAAGCCTCGCGCACTTCGTGGGGCTTTTGCCGGAGCAGCTTGGCGATGAATACGCCGACGCTGCCGCCCACCATGCTTACCGCGCCCTCGCGGCCAGAAGGCCCACCGGAACCAAGAACCATAGCTGATGTAAAAAGCGTGGTAAATGCCTCCTTTAAGGTGAGGGATTCCGGGTTCTCATGGTATGCGCGAATCGCTTTGTTGGCACCAAGACTCCCCGGATTTTTAATCATAAAATAGGACACTACCCCGGAAAGGAACCCAGCCGTTCCTTCAACAAGAGGAATCATGAAAGGATAACCCGGGGCGGAGGTATAGGGCGACTGGACTCCCCCACCAAAACCTGACGAGCGCGGAGGGATGAAATGCGCAACAATACCCAAAGACAATCCTGTAAAAAAATCCATTATGTCAATAAAAACTAGAGATAACGTCCCAACAATAAGTCCGATAATAACCGGCGTAATAAAATATCTCGCCTTGTTTTTACCTTTTGCAGGCAGTTCTAGTATATTTTTCCAACTGTGTTGGGTTATCTGTTCATCAGCAGATTCGGTATGGTTCACGACTAATTTTTCATTTTCCATTGCTTATTCCGTGGGTAGTCTATAACCTGACCCGGTCGTCCTGCCGGTTTCAGCAGACGGCTCGTCATCAGCCCGGGTGCTCGCCCAGCAACCTTTATCGCGGCGGTAATGTTAGCGCATGAAGTGTCACCGCTTGTTTACTAAAAAGCTACAGACCCCTCCTCAAATGCCGGATGAGGCATGCCGTTCGTACCCTTGGCAGACGCATCGCTGGCAAAGCGCGTTTCCGGGCATATTTTGCGAGCGCTGGGCGAGGGTGGCTGCCACCGTACTCCATTCGTTACTGACGTGTCCCTGCGCATGGCTGCTGGAGAGCTGGCAACCTGGTGCACAGGAAATTAGCGAAACTTATATCTGCATAGAAATATGATTCATTAAAGGAGCTGCAGGGCGCGGCTATGTGCCTCGCGCTGATCACCCACATCGTGAAATATATCGTTTAGCTACTATGCTATGATTTGGTATGAAGGCTTTTTGCGATTGTTTCCCCTGCCTCTGCTTCCGCGCTGTGCTCGATCGCCTTAGTCATGGGCCCGGCTGTTTTTGGCGGTCCCTGCTGTTCTTCTTCCTTCATCGCCTGCCGGAAACTTTTTATAGCGGAGCCTAGATCCCCCCCTATATTCTTTATTTTTGATGTTCCGAAAAGCGCCATAACAATCAACAACAAAATGATCAAATGTGGAAGACTGAATATATCCATGGTCATGTCCTCACTGGTTGATTCATGCCATTACTCTGGTTTGTCCAACCAGGCAATGCCTCCACTAATATCGCCAACATTAAATTTTATTAACACGTCATACCTGGCTGACCGTATGCACTAATTTACCCACCATTGATCATGGTATACTAATTTTGACAGGTTGAACAAGGTTGATGACCGTAGGTCGGTGGGCGCCGGATGCTGCACAGTGACAGCGGCGTTCACGGGCATGCAGGTGCCGGGGTGGTCTCAACGGGGAAAACGTGACATTCTCCTGTTCAGGAGGCTACGAGCCGCTTATGATACCTTCCGGGTCACTACACTTAGACTAGGCATGTGGAGCGTTTTATCACGATCGCCATTGTGGAACTTTCCCATTGAATATGGGGAGATACTGGATATCTGACGTCCGCCATGGAGTGATCTGTGCATGCGCTGCGGCCTGATCCACTACCTTTTGTCCATAGCGCGCAGATTATGGAATTGGTCGTTCACTCCTGGTGCCAGAGAGTTGCGCGACTTGACGGCTTATGGGGTTGCCGGTGCGGTGCTCTGTGGTAGTGCTGCCTATCTGGTATTATCCCATAATACCTTGGACATACTGGCAGCGGCAGCGAATGGTCTTCTTTGGGGCATTATCATTGGTTTGAAACTATGACTAAATACTTTTCAAGGCCGCAGCTCCGACCAGACATAAATTCACGAACTGTGACGACGATAACTCTTTGTAAGAAGACATAACACCAGTTAGCGGCTCTGCCGTCCTTTAAGAAACCATCCAGGCCTGCGAAAAAACTGAGCCAGTCTGGCGAAGAAAACGCGTGCGGCCACGTTAAAACGCGGGATGCGGGTCACCCTGGCAAGAAAATGACCGAAAATGACCATCCCTACCGCAGGCACGAGAAAGAACGCAATGACTCCCCATACGAGCAGCTCCGGAACGGTTTGATTGTTAGCCTGCGCAACCTGTTCTACCGGTGATGGGGGTTCCCATTCTTTGTTTTCATTGATGGGCGCTGTACCCATCCGGGCAGGTAATGAACCGTGCATGCCGGTGAGTTTTTCCGCGCGCATCGCATCAACAATGGCGACGTTCTCCAAATCCAAGTAAGTGGTGGTTATCGGCCACCCTCGCCAGACTTTGACTTCCATGCCGCCGCCCTCTTTCCAGCGTGCTATGACTGGCCCATGGTTGATCTTGCCGGTTATACTGCTGGGCCGTCCATACTTATACGTAACCATGGTGATAATATCTTGGACCTGCCCAGTGTCGTCGAAGCTGGGAAATTTATACTCGGCAAGCGCAAACCGGTTATGTCTGTCATACTCCACAGAAAACATGCTTGCGCCTTGCAGTTGTGGCATCTGCCCGTTTATCCGGTAGGTATCGAACCATTGCTGGGGGCCATTCGGAATAGGGGGAAGTCCTGCTTTTTCTAAGGCGGGTGTCAGTGTCGTGCGCGTCGCATCCTGCAGAGGAACCCCAAAAAGCAAAAGAGGCGCAGCCATCGCGCTTCCGAGCCAAGCCCATAGCGATATGGCCACAATAAAACGCATCCTGATCAACTGTTCACCCTCCCCTACTCATGGATATACCCGACTGTCCATACTCCGCATGATGGCCATCGCTGCTTCATCTTGTGGGATACGACATAGAACGCGCTCAGAACAGGTTGACATCGTAGGACATCATGGGCGATGTCGGCCTTGCACAATTTACTTTTTATAGCACGAGCTCTTTTTCCATACAAACCAGGACAGCCGTCTTCCACGTCGGATGTGCCGGGGGGCAGTAATTCCCCCGCAGTCGCGCAAAGATGATAGGGGAACAGGTAACATGACCGCTGGTGTTCGTGAGGCAGCGGATCCGGTGCGTTATCTATTTTTATGAAGATCATGTACGTTAAAGCATCAGGCTAGAACTCTTCCCGCCAGCCACCATGTCCCGAGACCCCATGTGCCCACCCATGCTACAGCGCCCACCGAACTCCAGACGGCAAAAACCGGTGTTCCCTGACAACGCCATTATGAACAGCATTTGTCCGCCCGCCAAGATGTGGGGCCAACTTCGACCGCTGTACGACCTCCCCCAGGACTACCCCGGATATCACGGGTACCGCCATGAGCTTCGTCGTTTTGCGCTCAGGCGGAGTCCATAATCTTGTGGGATCGGGTAATGGCGAAAGGTCCAGTGGCCGCAATCTGTAAAGGTTTACTGTATAATTCGATCGTCAGCAAGAATGCACAGCGGTATTGTATCGCCACACGTATTGGCGGTTACTTTCGGTGCCGGGGTAGGCCCGGCCACCGAGGATTTTAGCAACAACCATATACGCGATTATACTACACCCATGGTTTGCCAGCCTGAGCCCTCCTCTTTGTCGATTATTTTCTGATGACCGCGTCCAACGTTGAAAGGCGGACCTTGGTATTGGCCTTTGCATATACGCATTACCTACGACGGCAGTATAAGTAATTGCCCAACATTTGTTGGAGCGAAGCATCTTTGGGTAAAATCGCCTCAGAAAAACGCCGCGATCCTCTTTACGTTAAAAATTTTCCTATTATACTAAAGTCTCGTGGGGATTGGTCTTATATTTACCATCCAGGGAATAAGGGATGATGTTATAATCACGCTACAGATAAACAAGGAGGCATCATGAAACTCACGTCACGCTATTTCGCTACCGCCTTACTCGCCGGTACCATCGGTTTGATAAGCAGCACCGCCGCTTGGGCCTATGCGGGCCAGCAGTATGCTCAGGAGGCACGCATCAGCCCAGACAAGGCGGAGACCATCGCCATGAATGCCAGTAGGCCCTGCGGATTTCGACTAAGCAAGGGCTTTTTTCATCCTCTGCAGGCAAAGACCATCGCCAAACAGACCTGCCCCCCGAATACTGCCAAAGTCACCGGTATGAAGTTGGAAAAAGCCCCTGGCGGTAGTGGCCTGCGTTATGTTGTGGACGTTAGTCGCGAAGACCTGATGTACACTATCTCCATTGATGCAAAAACAGAGAAACTCTTGGAGATAGTGATTCTGCCGGGCGGTTCCAAGCCCTGAATGGCCACCAGACAAAGTCGCCAAATCCGTGCCGCAAAGCTGCATATAATGGCGCGGAGTGACGAAGACACCTCGCCAGCGCCGTGCAATATGCATGTGCAGCGCTGGCGACCTTAGCTAAGGAGTTCAAGTGTCGTTGCCCTTGCTCAATGGCCGTAACTCCCCGCGCGCCTCGGCCTCCGGAACCGAGAACGAATAGCGCCCAAGCATGTTGATATGCTCGTGGCCGAACGGCGACAGCCGCGCCTCGTCCTCGGGACATACCGGATAACCCTCGCTACGCAACTGCGTCAGCACCGCATCCATGTAGAGTGTGTTCCACAGCACGATCATATTCACGACCAAGTCGAGCGCGCTCCACTGGTCTTCCTGCCCTTCGCGGTAGCGTTGGAACAGCTCGCCGCGCCTACTGTGGAAGACCTCGCGCGCCAAGCTGTGGCGATCCTCACCGAGATTGAGTTGCAGCAGCGTGGCGCGGCGGCAGGCCTCGTCGTCGATGAAATTCAGTGTATGGATGGTCTTGTCGATGCGGCCGATTTCGGCGATAGCTTGCGCCAGACTGGTCGGTCGCTCATCAACCTGGAAGGTGCGCATGATGCCCATTGCCGGCACCAGGCTCGAGCTTGAGCGAGCCAGTCAAGCGCAGCACGTCGTCCCAATGCAGCGTGATACGATCGAGACTCACGCGCTGCCGCGCCAGCGCGTTAAGGTCGCCATAGTCGGTCTGCGCATCGACGCGCCAGAAGCGCGTGCCGCCGATGTCGGCTAGGCGCGGGCTAAAGCGGTAGCCCAGCAGCCGGAACGGGCCGAACACCACGTGGCTGTGCGCCAGTGTCGGTCATGATCTGCGTGAGCTGCAACTCGGTCTGCTGTTCCAACACAACGGCCAGGAGCACCAGGCTGTCGCGAAACGTGCCAGGCACGGTGATCGCGTTCAGCCCGGTGCGCTGATCAGACAGCAGATTGTACCAGGTGACACCTCGCCCGCGATTGAAGTATTTCGGGTTCGGCGCAGCGTGGATGGTGCGCGCCGGCACCAGGAAGCGCATGCCGTTGGCCGAGGTCACGTCGCCTCTGCCCCAGCGGCCAGGGCGATACGGTTCTGCATCGTCACCAGCACGGCATTGCAGGCGATCAACGTGTCGTCGCGCACATAGTTCTGAACGACCCACCACCCACCGCCTTGCGCATCGCCGCGTCGTGCTGCGCAGCAAACGCCCGGAACTGGTCAAACAGGAGTTCTACGCCCTCCTGTTGGTCCATGCCGCCATCCGTCATCTGATGACAGACGCTGCAGCGCAAACGGGCCAAGCCGCCCAGGATTTGTCCTTCATCCATGCGGTGCGCGTCATCCATCGCCGGCTGCCCGCAGTCGGC
>JAJXUF010000332.1 GCA_021783175.1 Pseudomonadota bacterium | reverse complement strand
CCTTCATGCCGAAGTACCACTGATTACCCTTCTTGGTCTGGTGCATCTCCGGGTCACGCGCCTTGTCCTGGTTCTTGGTCGAGGACGGCGCACTGATGATCGTCGCATCCACAATGGTGCCGGTCGATACCTTCATCCCCTGGGTTTGCAGATGTCGGCCGACTTCCTCGAACAGGAGACGGCCCAGTTTATGTTCTTCCAGCAGATGGCGGAACTTGCACACGGTGGTTTCGTCCGGTGCACCTTCTCGGCCCAGATCGATGCCAACGAATTCACGCATGGAGACGGAGTCGTAGAGGGCTTCTTCCACCGCGGGGTCGGAAAGGTTGAACCAGTTCTGGAGGAAGTAGATGCGCAACATGCGCTCAAGCCCTACCGGTGGACGCCCGTTTCCCGCTTTAGGATAAAAGGGCTCAATCAAGGCACACAGAGCAGCCCACGGCACGACCTGATCCATATCGGCCAGGAACTTCGCGCGTCGCGTCGTCTTGCCGTAGAGGTCAAAGCTGCCCGCAGAGAGTGTCGTTTGTTTCATCGTTCGCTTCCGTTTGTTCGATCTTCGCTTCTGACATTATGAATCGAAATCGTTCACGACTTAATCAGAGATTCCTTAGACAAAATGCAGCAACTTCATGGTATCTTTCCAAAAAAAAGACGCATCACCCAAACAGGGTATGTGTGAAAAAAAGGGGGAGAGATGAGCAACTCGGAACTTACACAATTGAGCGATGTGATCGGGCTGATCTACGAAGGAGCAACCAATCCCGGCCGCTGGACAAAAGACATCTTGCCTTCTGTGGCGGATTACATTGAGGCTCCCAAGGCAGTGTTGTTCTCCCCATTTCAAATGCCACGAGACGGAGGATACCTTCACGTTCATGGTATATCGCAGCAGCAAATGGAGTTATATGCCAGCCGCTATCACGCTGAGGATATCAATGCATCAATCGCCAATAGCAACGGCCTGATATTTGAAGGCAACGTAATAACTTACCAAAAATATCTGACGCGCGAACAACTGGTGGAATCAAAATATTACAAGGAATATCTTTCGCGTGAAGACATGGGGCAGCTGATGGCTGCAATCGTGTTTGGCCCGGGTTCCGACAGCAAGGAATCTATCTCCGTATTTTCGTTATGGCGCGGTATCGACGATCCGATATACACCGAGCAGGAGCGAGAGCGGCTGAGACTCTTGGTGCCGCATCTGTCACGTTCCATCGGAGTAATGCAGCGCATCCGATCGGCAGAACTTACCGTCGCCTCCAGCCTCGCGGCACTCGATCGTCTGCTCACCGGTGTGTTGCTGACAGATAACTCTGGCGCGGTGGTTTTTGCCAATCATGCTGCACAGTGCATGCTGGAAAGTGGCAACGGTCTGCGCTTGCGCAAGCTCACCGACACCACGGGACTCGGCGAGCTGGTTGCAGAGAATGCGCGGCTCAACAAGACGATTGCCGAGGCGGTCAGTGCCACCCTGAATCGTGATCCCTTTGCGACGCCGCACTTCTCCAAATGCATCACGGTGCCACAAACTTCCGGAGTGACAAGTTATGCCTTGCAATTCTCTGCACTGGGAAGGCACAATGAATTCGGTGCCTATGCCGCCATCATCTTCATCGCCGATGGGGCACAGGAAGTTGAGATTGATCCGGCATTGCTGCAAAGCGCCTACGGTCTGACACCCGCCGAAGCAACGGTCGCCGTGGCACTGCTGGAATCAGGATCAGCAAAGGAAGTGGCCGATACATTAGGAACCAGCCCGAACACGGTGAACACCCAGATCAAACAGATTTATGCCAAGCTCGGTGTGGATAGCCGTGCCCGATTCGTTAAATTGCTGATGGGGCTCGCGACTCATCGATGATGAGTGCCTGATGCAAAATATCAAAACCGGAGGATATTGTTTGTGCCTGCAACTCCCGCAATGACACCGCAAGCGTTACAGGATTACTTCCACAGCCATATACCGCTTTCCAGGGCGATGGCGGTGGCAGTCGAAACAGCCACACCTCAAGTCGTGCGCCTGGCTGCGCCGCTCGCCCCCAACACCAACCATCATGGCACCGTTTTCGGCGGCAGCGCCTCTGCCGTCGCCGTTCTTTCGGCCTGGGGCTTGCTTCATGTCTCCCTGGCCGACGCCGATATCAGTGCAGACCTCGTGGTCCAGAAGAGCAGCATGAGTTACGAGCAGCCCATCACGGGAGAGTTCACCGCCGAAGCCGTGGCGCCCGCGCCGGAAAATTGGCAACGATTTGTGGCGATGCTGTTGAGATACAAACGCGCCCGCATCAACATCCCGTCGGTTCTGAAATGCAGTGGACAGAAGGTCGGCGAATTTGAAGGGGACTTCGTCGCCACCCTGCCCTGAGCCGGCAGCTCAGGTTTTCTTGCCGATGAGTTCGATCATGTAACCATCCGGATCCTTCACGAACGCGATGATCTTCGTCCCGCCATTCATCGGACCTGCTTCTCGCACCACTGTACCGCCCAGTTGCTTGATCTCGGCACAGGCGGTAAAAACATCGTCAACCTCAAGGGCGATATGGCCGTAGCCTGTACCCAGGTCGTATCGATCGACACCCCAGTTGTAGGTCAGTTCGATCACGGCATGCTCACTTTCGTCGCCGTAGCCGAGGAAGGCCAAGGTAAACTTCCCGTCGGGATACTCATGCCGCCGCAGCAGTTTCATACCCACTACTTTTGTATAGAAATCGATGGAGCGGTCAAGATCTCCGGTCCGGATCATCGTGTGAAGTATACGCATCGTTGTGTCCCTGAATGGTGATGAAGTGTTACGGCGCCGGATAGTGGTAGTGAAGCGTATTCAGGTATCGTGCAACCGCCGAAATATCTTCGTCGTTCCATCCCAGTCCGCCCAACTTCTGCCAGCGGCCAACCTCGGCGAGAA
>JAJXUF010000331.1 GCA_021783175.1 Pseudomonadota bacterium | reverse complement strand
GCGGGAGAGGGAGGAGCAGAGCGAAGGGAGAGGGGTGTTAATAGTGTCGCCAATATTTCTGACTGCTGTGTAACGTCAACCCAAAGAAGACCCGTGTGCATGTCCGCCTTTGGCGGACATGCTGGATCTTCGTCGATACAAAATATCCAAAAATAAGTCCGCGCTTCGGCAGCGGCCGTACGCCTTTGGAAAAATTCCGGCACGGCATCGGTTATCATTTCAAGAATCACACGGAATACCGCATTGGGGACCGTACGAAAACCAGGGGGAGGGCAGATGGATGCGGTACCGAAAAATGCATTCCAGGATAGCCGGACGGGATCCCGGATATGCATCGGCGAGTGAATCCCTTGATCAATCGGCGGACTTATCTTGCAGCGACTTTCAATTCTTAGCCGGGCAGTCTTCAAGCCCCTGTTCTCCCGCCTTGCCGGCAGCGTGCTTTCCGCGCTGCTGGTATGCCTGTATTCCTGTTTCCCTTCAGCGCAAGCCGCTTCGCTGCGAGTCACGGTGGTGTTGAGCGAAGAAGGCGGCGCGTACCAGGCATTCGGCGATTCTTTGCGCAGCCAATTGCAGGTTGGCAGGGTCGCGTTGTACGTGCAACGCGCCGACCAGCCATTGGGCGCAGCTGACCTGTACATCGCAGTCGGCATGAAAGCGGCCTCGGATCTGGCTTCCAGGGATGTTCCCATATTGAGCGTGCTCGTCCCCAGGGCAGGATATGAACAATTGCTGAAGACCACGGAGCGACATGGCAAACCGCGCTCGGCGGTTTTTCTTGATCAGCCTGTGCAACGGCAAGTGGCATTGTTATTGGCCGCCTTGCCTGACGTGAAGCAAGTTGGCGTGCTTCACGCTGCTCCACAACCGGAACTGCCGAATTTGCGCCATTTGCTGGCGGACCATGGCATACGATTGCATGATCAGATCGTCGACAAGACTCAGTCGCTGAACGATGCGCTGGAAAACATACTGGACGTCAGTGAAGTTCTCTTTGTGCTTGCCGATTCCGAAATCTATAACGCAGGGACGATACGCAATATCCTGTTGGCTGCATATCGCAAGCAGGTTCCGCTGGTGGGAATCTCGCAGGCCTATGTCAGGGCGGGCGCCTTGTGCGCGATATATAGCACGCCGGAACAGGTCGCCAGGCAGGCAGCGCGCCTGATTGAACGTTACGCCGAATCGGGCAAACTTCCCGCGGCGCAATATCCCTCCGAATTCGAAGTTTCAATCAACACGCAGGTGGCGCGTTCACTTGAAATTCATATCAAGGACGCAAGTCAACTGCACGATGAGATCGGGAGAGCCCCATGAAGAGAGATGGAATTGAAAGGCAAATGCTGGCCGTGGCGGTCATACCTATCCTGATCCTGGCTTTGTTGCTGGAAGGCTATTTCACCTACGCACGATTTGCAGATCGGGACCGTGCCCTGCTGGGGCGCGCCAAACTGATCGTCCGTCAGTTGGCATTGTCTGCCGAGTACCCGGTCTTTTCAGGTAATCATGGGCTGTTGCAGCAGCAAGTGGGTGTGTCTTTCAAACAAAAGGATGTCCATTCCATTGCGGTGCTGGATACCGATTCGAAATATCTGGCTGGTGCGGGTGACATTTCCAATGTCAACGAATTTGAGTTTATGAAGAAATTGCAGCCCGGAGATAGCGATCTCATTGTCTATCATGAAGACAACAATGCCATATGGCTCTATCAACCGGTCGTGGCCACGCAGATCAAGCTCGACGATCTGGGTAGCGGCAACGCGGGGAATCTGCCCAACAAGCTATTGGGCAGCGTTTTCGTCGAGATCGGGAAAGACCGGCTGAATGGCGAAAAATTCGAGATGCTGAGTCTCGACCTGTTCATCTTGTTGCTTGTGTTGACGGCTACCGTGCTGGTCGCAATGCGCATGTCGCGCCGTATCATTTTGCCGGTGATGGAGATGAACAAGGGTGTCCGTAGCATCGGGGAAGGGCATCTGGATACACAGATTGGCGGAAACCAGATACAGGAACTCGACGCGCTCGCTTCGGGCATTAATCAAATGGCGCGCCAGTTGCAGCAAGACCGCAATACCTTGCGGCAACGCATTGACGACGCTACGCAAGAACTGCGCCGGAAAAAAGATGAGGCGGAGCGAGCCAATTTCGAAAAGAGCCGTTTTCTCGCGGCAGCGAGTCACGATCTGAGGCAACCCATGCATGCGCTTGGGCTGTTCATCGGCGAATTGCACAGCCGACTGGATACCTCCGAACAGCGGAAGATCGCGAACAAGGTCGAGGAATCGGTCGAGGCACTGTCCAGTCTGCTTGATTCGTTGCTGGATATCTCCAAACTGGATGCCGGAATAGTGATTCCGCAGATACAAAATGTCGATATCGATGCGATGATCAAGCGTCTGGCTCAGGATTTTGTGACTGTCGCGCAGCGGAAAAATATCACTTTGCGCTTCCGCAGCGTTAGCGTCATGGTGCTGAGCGACCCGGTGTTGCTGGAGCGAATTCTGCTCAACCTGCTGGGCAATGCGATTCGCTACACACCACAGAACGGCACAGTGATGCTGGCCTGCCGACTGCGTGGCGATACAGTTCGCGTCGAGGTTCGCGACAACGGAATCGGCATTCCGCCGGAAGAGCAACAGAATGTCTTTCGCGAATTCGTTCAGCTTGCGAACAATGCACGCGACCGCAGCAAGGGAATCGGGCTCGGTCTCGCGATCGTGGACAGGCTCTGCAGGCTGTTGCATCACCCGCTGAGTTTGAGTTCGGCGCCAAGCCTGGGGTCGACATTTTCAATTACCGTCCCCCGCGTATTCGGCATAGATGAATTGCTTGCCGAGCCGAAAGCGCCCATTGCGGCGTTGTACAAACATGACAGGCTGGAAAATCTGCAGGTCTTGGTAGTGGATGACGACACGCTGG
>JAJXUF010000330.1 GCA_021783175.1 Pseudomonadota bacterium | reverse complement strand
GACACCGTTGATGGTGATGGAGCCTTTCACCGCGATGTACTTTGCCAATACTTGCGGCGCACGCACGATCAGTCTCCAGCTCTCGCCGATATCGTTGAACGCGATCACCGTGCCCACGCCGTCCACATGCCCGCTGACGAGATGGCCGCCCAGGCGGTCGGACAAACGCAACGCCTTTTCCAGGTTGACATGACCTCCCAGCGACTCCAGGCCGGTTGTGCAATTCAAAGTCTCGCGCGAAACATCCACCGTGAAATCGCTGCCGGCTATCTTCACCACGGTAAGACAGACACCGTTCACGGCGATGCTGTCGCCGAGCTGCACGTCATCCATGCCCAGTGCTTCGGTCGCCACGGTCAACCGCAGGCCGCCCTCCCGGTCCTGCGCCAGTTTGATGAGACCGACATCGGCCACGATTCCGCTGAACATGATCATTTCTCCTTTGATATTCTTGCGACGATGCGCAGATCGCCGCCCACTTGACGCACATCTCCCCACTGCAGGGCGGTGTGCTGATGCAATTGCGTAAGTTCACCGATATCCGTCATGCCGCGCGCCGCATCGCCCAGCAATTGCGGCGCCAGATACAGGACCAGTTCATCCACGAGCCCCGCTTTGATCAGCCCGCCATTCAAGGTGCGCCCCGCCTCCACCAGCACTTCATTGATACCGCGCCTGCCTAGATCGCGCATCACTCCGGCCAGATCCACTTTGACACCGACATCGGCCACCGTCACCACTTCCGCGCCGCATGCGATCAGGGAACGTTGTTTTGCCGCATCAGTGCAGGCGGTAAAGATCAGGATCGGCTCGTCCTGCAATATCCGTGCGCGGGGAGAAATCCGCAGCCCGCTGTCCACCACCACGCGCAAGGGCTGGCGTTGCGCTGCCGGCTCCCTGACGTTGAGCTGGGGATCGTCCGCCAGCACCGTGCCGATACCGGTCAGCACCGCACAGGAACGTGCCCGCCAGTGCTGCACATCCTGCCTCGCGGCCTCGCCGGTGATCCATTTGCTGCTACCGTTCGCCAGCGCCGTCCGGCCATCCAGGCTCGCGGCGATCTTGCTGCGCACCCAGGGCGTACCGCGCGTCATGCGCGAAAAAAAACCGATGTTCAGTTCTCGCGCGGCGGCTTCCATCAAACCGCACTCGACATCGATTCCCGCCGCACGCAGGCGGGCGACGCCTTGCCCCGCCACGAGAGGATTCGGGTCTTGTGTCGCCACCACCACGCGCTTCACTTGCGCTGCGATAAGCGCGTCGGCACAGGGAGGCGTGCGCCCATGATGGCTGCACGGTTCCAGTGTGACGTAAGCGGTTGCGCCGCGTGCTGCGTCACCGGCCGCACGCAATGCATGAACTTCTGCGTGCGGTTCACCGGCACGCACATGCCAACCTTCGGTGATGAGCCTGCCGTCGCGTACCAACACGCAACCGACGCGCGGATTCGGACTCGTCGTCCGCAGCCCCCGCTCTGCAAGATGCAGTGCCCGGGCCATCCACTGACTGTCGGCAGCATTCATTTTTTGTCGTTCTGGCGGCGCCGGGTATTTTTGACCGCATCGATCGCGTCCGAAAAGTCGCCGACATCCTGGAAGCTCTTGTACACGGAGGCAAAACGGATGTAGGCGACCTTGTCGAGCTTGAGCAGCTCTTTCATCACCATCTCGCCGATCTGGCGCGAACCGATCTCGCGTTCGCCGATGGCAAATACTTTTTGCGTGACATTATCGATGGCGGCATCGACCATTTCGGTTGGTACGGGACGCTTGTGCAGCGCCCGGGTAAAGCTGGTGCGCAACTTTTCTTCGTCGAACTCGCTGCGCATGCCGTTCTGCTTGACCACTTGCGGCATCCGCAGCTCGACGATTTCGTAAGTCGTAAAGCGCTTGTCGCAGGATACGCAGCGCCTGCGTCGGCGAATGCTGTCGCCCTCCTCGTTCTCGCGAGTGTCAACGACCTGGGTGCCGGGATGTTTGCAGAAGGGGCACTTCATCGGGAAGGGTGAAGGGTCAAGGGAGAAGAGAGAGAAACCGCCGTTTCCCTTCCCACTTCCCTCTTCTCCCTTCTCATGATTTAAGCACCATACACCGGGAACTGCGCGGTCAATTTCTTCACTTCGCCGACGACGCGTGCGATCACGGCATCGTCGTTCGGCGCGTCCAGCACGTCGGCGATCAGGTGCGCCAGTTTCTCGGCTTCCAGTTCCTTGAAGCCGCGCGTGGTCATCGCCGGCGAACCGATGCGGACGCCGGAAGTGACAAAGGGTTTTTCCGGGTCGTTCGGGATGGCGTTCTTGTTCACGGTGATGTGTGCCTTGCCCAAGGCAGCCTCTGCATCCTTGCCTGTCAGCTTCTTGGCACGCAGGTCGACCAGGAACACATGGCTGTCGGTACGGCCCGACACGATGCGCACGCCGCGCTCGGTCAGCACTTTCGCCATCACGCGGGCGTTGTCGATGACCTGCTTCTGGTATTCCTTGAACTCCTTGCTTGCCGCTTCCTTGAACGCGACCGCCTTGGCAGCAATGACGTGCATCAGCGGGCCGCCTTGCAGTTGCGGGAAGATGGCGGAATTGAGCGCCTTCTCGTGTTCTGCCTTGGCCAGGATCAGGCCGCCGCGCGGGCCGCGCAGCGTCTTGTGGGTAGTGGTGGTCACGAAATCGGCGATTCCGACCGGGCTGGGGTAGTACCCCGCGGCGACGAGACCGGCGTAGTGCGCCATGTCCACGAACAGGTAGGCGCCGACGCTGTCGGCAATGGCGCGGAAACGCTTCCAGTCGATGACCAGCGAGTAAGCCGACGCGCCCGCCACGATCATCTTCGGCTTGTGCTCGTTGGCCAGCTTCTGCACCTGGTCGTAGTCGATCTCTTCCTTGTCGTTCAGGCCATACTGGATGGCGTTGTACAGCTTGCCGCTGATGTTCACCG
>JAJXUF010000329.1 GCA_021783175.1 Pseudomonadota bacterium | reverse complement strand
CATGAAGCAATACAGCAAACGCAGTGCCTTCATCCATTGGCTGATCTTTCTGCTTGTGATAGCAGCCCTCTATCTCGGCCACAATCTGGATGAAAGCATGAATACCGCGCAGAAACTTTCGATGTTTCCGGTACATTTCCTGATCGGCGATCTGGTTTTGCTGCTTGTCCTGTTGCGCATCTATTTCAGGAAAAAGGACGGCGAACCCGCTCCGGCCAACGCCAATCCTTTGCTGAACAAGATCGCTGCAGGAACCCACGTGCTGCTTAACCTTTCGCTTATTGCCGTTGCGGTCTCAGGCGTTGCAACTGCCGCGACCTCCGGGGTGATCGAAGCGCTGAAGAAGGGCGACCCCAATCTGATTCCGGATTTCGACAAGGTCGATGCCAAGGAATTCCACGAGCTGTTCATCGGCATCATGCTGTTACTGGTTGCATTCCATGTCGTCGCGGCGCTGTATCACCAGTTCGTCGTGAAAGACAATCTGCTGCGCCGCATCATGGTCAGGCGCTTCTAGAAACCGTACTTGCACATTTGGCACCGGGCGGCATGATCGCCACCCTTCGGTAATTTGGATACCTCCATGCTCAAACACATCCACATCACATGTGTGGCTCTCAGTTACTCGCTGTTTTTTCTGCGCGGAATATGGATGTTGCGCGACTCTTCCTTGCTGCTACAGCGATGGGTCAAGATCGCACCACATATGGTCGACACATTGCTGCTGGCAAGCGCTATTGCACTTGCGTGGCAGCTCGGCATTTCGCCACTCTCCAACCCGTGGCTGGGTGCCAAGATCATCGCCCTGCTGTTTTATATCGTCATCGGCGCGTTCGCGCTGAAATACGGCAAATCGAAGCGCATCCGGCTCATTGCCTGGCTGGCGGCACAACTGGCGTTCTTTTACATAGTGAGCGTGGCCGTGACGCACGACCCGGCACCTTGGCAAGCTCTATAGGAAATCCCAGATGAAAATACCGGCGCGTTACAGCAATCTGCTTTTCGGGGGCATGCTCTCCATCATCATGGTGACCATCATTTCGGGCACGGTGACATTCATCAATCAGGGGTATGACCCGCAATTTTTCGCGCGCTGGTTCAGGGGGTTCATCACGGCGTGGCCTGTCGCCTTTCCTTCCGTGCTGGTGGTCGCACCCTTCGTACGACGTGTGGTAGCCCGGATCACCGTTTGATCAGCGTTTTTTCCAACCGACCAGAATGGAAAATATCCCCAGCAACACGAACCAGACCAGCGCCCATTCCGGAATGCCGAGCGACAGGAACGTCCAGCCCTTCGCAGCGCATTCGCCCGAGCCGTGCATCAGTTCCTGCCACACATCGGACATCGGGAAGTGCTTCAGCATGAAATCGAGGCCCGGACCGCAAGCCGGAGCCTGATCTGCGGGCAGGTGTTGTATCCAGATGTGACGCGAGGCGACGCCAATGCCACCCAGTGCAACAAAAGCAATCAATACCGAATAGACCTTTGCGCCGACGCGTTTTGCATTGTGCAAAGCCGCAATAATGAATAACACACCGATCGCGATAAAAATGACGCGCTGCACCATGCACAACGGGCACGGATCCTGGCGCAACACATATTGCAGGTAAAGCGCCGAGCAGAACAGGATGGCCACGATCAATGCGCCAAGCAGATACAGCCAGCGTTTGGAAATGCTGTCCCAGATTTTCAGCATGTCATTCCGCCTCGTCCATCCACGCAGTCTGAATGGCTTCCAGCACCTTCTCGCCGCCGCGGCTGTGATCATCATCGAATCCGTCGAGATCGACAACAAAGTTATGCAGGTCGACAAAGCGCACTTTGCTCGGATCGATATCCGGATGTTTCTCAACCAGTGCGATCGCGATATCGCGCACGTCTATCCATTTCATTTGCTGTGACCCTCCTTCGCCATATTGATGGTGTATTTGGGTATCTCAATCACCATATCCTCTTTGCCGACGATGGCCTGGCAACTCAGTCGCGAGTTGGATTCCAGCCCCCATGCCTTGTCCAGCAGGTCTTCCTCCTGGTCCGTTGCTTCCACCAGACTCTTGAAGCCTTCGCGCACGATGACGTGACAGGTGGTACAGGCACAGGACTTTTCGCAGGCGTGTTCAATCTCGATATTGTGCGCCAGCAACGCATCGCAGAGGGATGTGCCGGGTTCGGCCTCGAACAATGTGCCCTTGGGACACAACTCCACATGCGGCAAGACAATGATCTGGGGCATATCAGTCCTCGAGCTCCGATAGTTTGTGCCCGGTCAGGGCATGTTTCACGCTTTTATCCATGCGGAGTTGTGCGAATTCGGTGGAGGCCAAGTTTAATGCCTCTACAGCACGTTTGATAGCCTGCTGATCGTTTCCCGCCAGCGCCTCGTTCAGTGCATCCATGCTGCTGCGGATGCGTGCCTGCGAGACTTCATCCAGCAACGCGTCGCCATCCTGTTGCAGGGCATTTCCGACTGCCTCCAGCAATTGCGCCGCCTCGGTCTGCAGTTCGCGCAATGCGCGGGCGACCATGTCATCGCGTGCATGCCGGGCAGATTCTTGCAGCATGCGGGTGATCTCCTCGTCGCTCAAGCCATAAGATGGTTTCACCACGATGCTGGCTTCCGTTCCGCTGGCCATCTCCCGTGCCGAGACACTGAGCAGTCCGTCGGCATCGACCTGGAAGGTGACACGGATGCGCGCCGAACCGGCCACCATGGGCGGGATACCGCGCAGCTCGAATTTCGCCAGAGAACGGCTATCGCTCACCAGTTCCCGCTCACCTTGCACCACATGGATGCTCATCGCGGTCTGGCCATCTTTGTAGGTCGTGAATTCCTGCGCGCGCGCATTGGGTATCGTGCTGTTGCGCGGGATGATCTTCTCCACCAGTCCGCCCATTGTCTCGATGCCAAGACTGAGCGGAATCACATCCAGCAACAACC
>JAJXUF010000081.1 GCA_021783175.1 Pseudomonadota bacterium | reverse complement strand
GGTCTTAAGGCTGCTGAAGAACGATTCCGCCACAGCGTTGACGCTCCTATGTCAACCGGTACGCCGAGAATCGACCAGATCGGCCAGGATGAGCGGATACAGTTCCCTCACGATATAGCGCTTCAGGAAACGGCTGATTTCCTGGTTCGACATGCCTTCCTTAGTTCGTCGATCGGCGTAAGCCCGTGTCCGGGGATCGCTCCGCATCCTTACCATCGCGATGGTCCACAAGGCGTTGTTGGCCGCCCGGTCACCACCCCGGTTCAGTCGATGTCGGATTGTTTTTCCTGATGATGCCTGTAGGGGGCTTGTACCGCAGAGTGCTGCCAACGCCGCTTCGCTTTTCAAGCGTTCTGGATTGTCGCCTGCGACTGCGAGTAACTCCGCTGCTGTTTGAGGCCCCACACCGAATCGTTCACGAAGCCGCTTGGCATGCCTTTGGGTCAGGCTGTCAAGCATGGCATCCAGTGTCTTGAGTTCCGGCGTTCGTTCATATCATGACCGGTCCTGGCAGGTCCTTCTGAATGACTCGCCACTCCCGGTGCCCTGCGATTTTCCCGGCAAAGCCAGATTGATTTCATATGCGACATAATCTGTCGCATAGATGGTTTACGCTAAGTGGTGTAAGGGTGGCAGCATGGGCCGGTGCGAAAGGGTCCGCGGCCACAAAGAAGCTGCTGTCGGTCGATGACGCTCTCGATCGTCGCCGGCCCGTTTCTGACCACCCGGGACCACAGGGGTAATTCACGAAAGAGGTGCTCGCATGACACAACGGCAAAGACGTAGGGGTGCACGAGGCAAGTCCCGGTTGAGCCGGATCACGCTGTCGCAGGCGCTCCGTGCGCGCGGGCGGCTCTGGCTGCTGCGCGGCCTGCTGGCCGGCAGCGCCTGGAAGCGGCTTCTCATCGAGGCGTCCGACGATCTGGACGACCTCGAGCTCATCGACGTTTCGGCATCCACCGCGGTCGTCCATGATTTTCTCGGCATCGAGCCCGGGACGCTGACGGACGTTTCTCCCAAAAAAGCCCGCAGCGAGCTCCGTGCCCACTACCGCCGGCTCGCCGTAAAGCGCCTGCCGGCGTTCGAGAACCACGCCTGCCTTACCGCCGAGATCGGGTTGAGCGCGCTCGAAGCGGATCTTGTCCTTTTCGCGGTGCTCGCCAAGCGCGAGAAGAGCTTTCAGTCGGGACTCGCCCTGCTCGGCGCGATACACTGCGCCGATACGGTGTTCGAGGCGATCGCAACCTGTCTGGCGGCCCCGGTCGAGGAGGTCGCCTCGGCCTTCGGGCGTGGGGGTGGGCTCGCCGCCTCGGGGCTTGTGAGCCTCAATCCGGCGGTCGCCCCGCTCGGCGATGTGGACGACTGGCTCGAGGTGCTCCCAGGCATCGCCGAACACCTCGATGAGCCGGGGCTCAATGCCGCAATTCTCCTCAAGCGCTACCTCAAGCCGCCGGCGGAAGCCGCGCGCGGACTCGGGGATTTTGCCCACATCGAGGGAATGATCACCGTGCTGAAGCCGCTGCTTGCCGGCGCGCTGTCGGTCCGTGCCCGGGGCGTCAACGTGCTGCTGCACGGGCCGACCGGCACCGGGAAAACCGCCCTCGTGCACGCGCTCGCCGGGGAGATCGGGGCGCGGCTTCTGGAAGTTTCGGTCGCCGATGAAGACGGTGATGCGCTTGGGCGCATCGGCCGCATCCAGGCGCTGCGCCTCGTCGGGCGTCTGGGGGCGAGTGGCGGCAACGCGCTCATCCTCTTCGATGAAGTCGAGGACTATTTCGGGCGCAGCTGGCGGCCCGATTCGTGGGACGATCTTCGTCCGGACGCCGGGCCGGGAAAGGGCTTTACCGTGGATCTTCTGGAATCCGCCCCCGCGCCGACTTTCTGGATCACAAACGACCTCGACGGCATCGACCCGGCGTTTCGCCGCCGCTTCGACTTCATCCTGGAACTCACGCCGCCACCGCCCGAAGTGCGCGCGCGCATCGCCGCGCACTACCTGGCGCCCCTCGGGATGGACGACCCGGCACTTCGGAGCCGGCTGGCCGGCCACGAGCGGCTCACCCCGGGGCTCATCGCACGCGCGGCGAAGACCGTGGCTCTCGCCCCGGAGGCAAGTCCTGCGGAGCGTGCGCGGATGTTCGAGGCGACCCTGAACGGACACCTGGAAGCGCTCGGACTCACGCCCTTGCCTCAGCCCCCCCGTATTCGTCTGCCCTATGGCCTGCAGTATCTCACGCTCGCCACCGACCCGGCGGCCCTCATCGATGCCCTGCGGCAGCGATTGGAGGGGCGGTTCCTCTTCTACGGACCGCCCGGGACCGGGAAAAGCGCGCTCGCCCGCCACCTGGCCGATGCACTCGGGCTGCCCTATCTCAAGCAACGCGCCTCGGATCTTTTGAGCCCCTATGTCGGGGAGTCGGAGCAATTGATCCGCGCGATGTTCCGCCGCGCCCGCGCCCAGGGCGCACTCCTCGTGCTCGATGAATGCGACTCGTTCCTCACCTCCCGCGCCCACGCGCGCCAGAGCTGGGAGGTGAGCCTCGTGAACGAGATGCTCACCCAGATTGAAGACTATGCCGGCATCTTCGTTGCGACGACCAACCGGCTCGATGCGCTCGATGAGGCATCGCTGCGCCGCTTCGATGTGAAGCTTGAATTCCCGCCGCTTCGGCCCGAGAAGGCCGCCGGCCTTTTTGCCGCGGTGCTGGTTGGCGAAGGCTGCGCGCTGTCGCCGGCCGAGCACTCGCACTGGCAGGCGCGCCTTGCGCAGCTCCAGGCGCTTACTCCGGGAGATTTCCAGGCGGCGCTGCGAGGGCTGTCGCTGCGCGCGGCATCGTTTACAGCGCAGACTCTGTTCGAAGCGCTTCAATCCGAATGCGCGCTTAAACTGTCCGGCCGGCGGTCCCATCCGATCGGATTCAGCGCGCCGGTTAATCCAGTCTTAAAGAAGCAAGCGCAAATCCGGGATTCCGGACAGCGGTAAGGCATGAATATCGGTGAGTGCCGTGCGGCTGCACCATCAAAAAAGGAAACCTCTGTGGTCCGTGTGTGCAGCCACGCCAGCTGCCTGGACGACGGAGCGAATGCGGCTGGGATATTATCGCGGTGGCATCGACCGGTGTGCCCGACCCACCATCTTCGTCAAATCGCGCCTTCGCGTATCGTTCCAGGCCACGATTGAATCTATCCGGCATGGAAAACCACCGTCCAGGTGATGCCATAGTGCATTCTATGATGAAGACATCTCCCCCCGAGATGCCATGGTGAACCCGGTTTTTTTTCGATAATCCGTGACAGCGCGGTCAATCTTGGGCGGTGATGATCGAGGCGCGTTGTGTGCTGTCGGCAATTTGTGCACCGCGGTGCGCACGTCCCGTCAACTGGTTCACGTGCCGGGAGCCGGATAGGATGACACTGGGTGTGCAGCGTGATATCAAAGTTCCGACGGGCCTGGCGCATCGACTCCGACCCTGAATGCCGAGGGATTCGGCGGAGTCGTGATTCCGTGCAGGGTGCGCCAACCTGATTTCAGATGCCATTGAATTGCCCCGGAGCCGGGGTCGTCATGGAGGCAAGACATGCCGGATGCACTATTTTCGTTCGACGGGCTAGCTGCTCAAATCGAGCGTGCGTACAAGGAACTGGGCTACACGCTGGGCCGGAAGTTACTGTATTCGCCGAAGAGCACCCTGACGAGGGCACAGAGGTTGTTTTTCATTGGCTAAACCCCGGTGGCGACGTTTATGAGCACGAGTCGCCGAGTTTCGAAGCGGGCAATGCTTATTTGCGTGAGGACTGGGGATCGGGAGCCGGCAAAAGTCCGCTTCAGATCCAGGTCCAACAGTTTTACCGCGAGCTTGCGGAAGCAATGAATAACGGCACGGATTACCAAGATCTGATGGATAAATCCCTTGCCGCCAATTACATTACCTTTCGTTCGCCGAACTGGAATTCTCTAGATAATAAGTCCCGCGCGCTCGAATTTTTCCGTTCATTCTGGCCAACAATACTCGACTACTGCGAGCCGCGGGTCATCATCAGTATTGCGAAAGAACCGTACGCGCACATGAGCGAGATTTTGCGCGATCAAGGATTTACGAATATTGGGGAGATCTGTAAGCGGGTCAATTGGGGGAGGGCGGCTTATACGTTTGGGCGGCTCTCGAAGGGCAGCAGGTCGATCGCTTTGTTGCGTCTGCCGCATTTGTCGCTGTACAAGATATTCAGCAGGGCGCAATGTTAGCAGCCAAGACAGAAGGCAATCGCAGCAATTGCACAGGCACTGGATCGAGCATGGAAGCGTCGTCACCCGGGACGCTGACTAATTCGCGCCAGAGCGCGGGAAGATTGGAGAACAATAATGATCGAGGTAAAGGCAGATTTTGAGCGGTGGGCAACCGGATATTCGGGATTCGAAGGCGGAAATCCGCGCGGTCCGATCTGGTTCTGCGGGATCGAGTGGGGTGGTAACGAAAGCGGGGATGGTTTCGTGTTCGGCGATGCGGAAATTCTGAATTCGATCAGTGCCGGCAAACTTTCGGAGTTTCTCCAACATAAATACAGTCAGAACATGGTCAAGCTGTACGCGGCGCTGGTGGGTGAGGATCCGGGAAACTATAAAAAAGTCGCGCTCCAAAAGAGCGTGTTCGACATGGACTCGGATTTATTCAAGCTCAATCTCTATCCGCTTTCCTTCCCCGCTGAGGATGACAACCTGTGGGAAGAATGGCATTTCGAGAAGACAGGCCTGCCAACGAAGCCGCTCTACCGCGCGTGGTGCCAGATTCACCGGTTTGCGAAGTTCACGGAGTGGACGCGGCACTACGCGCCAAAGCTCATCATCGGTACCGGACTGTCGCATGACAAGGATTTTGTCATGGCATTTGATGGGGTCAGCAAGTTTTTCAAGTCAGTCGCAGCGACGAAGACGGAGACGGTATCGAATATGTCCCTGAAATGGCTGCCCATCAATGATGGAAGAACGATACTGGCCATCGTGCCGTTTCTCGGCGGATGGCACGGCCTGCATAGCGATATGCAGCTGGCCGCTTTCGGGCAGCGGATCGGACAGATCTGTGCGCAGGCGTTGGGGGAATCCTGGACGTTGATGGCACCCTGATGTCAGCTTTTCATCACTTCCGAAGCTGACCGGTGACCGGTTATGGGCAAATCCCCCGCGCACGATACGCTGCAACGCCATTGGCAGCTGTTGCGTCTTCTGTCGCGCTACCCCCAAAAAATCACCGTCACGGATCTCAGGTCGAAGCTGGGCGGACTAGGGTTTCGGACCACGACGCGCACAATCGAGCGCGATCTGGGGTCCTTGTCGGCCGTGTTTGCGATTGTTGCGGATGATCGCAGCAAACCCTACGGCTGGAGCTGGAAGAAAGACGCCCCCATGATGGATGTGCCTGGGTTGACCGGCCCCCAGGCGTTGACGTTCGCGCTGGTACAGCGCTTTCTCGAGCCGCTTCTGCCGGTCTCGGCCTTGAAGGATCTCAGTCCCTATTTCGCTGCCGCCGATGGGCTGCTCAATACCCTGCCCAGAGGCCGGGGTCTTCCTTCCTGGGTCGACAAGGTCCGCGTGGTCCCGCCGACCCAGCCGCTCATCCCGCCTACCGTCAAGACCGAGGTCCAGGAGGCAGTCTATGAGGCGCTCCTTCAGGGCTGCCAGGCGCGGCTTGTCTACTGCAAGCGCGGAGCTCAGGTGCCCACGGAGTATACGGTCCACCCGCTCGGGATCATCCAGCGCGGGCCGGTGACCTACCTCGTGTGCACGCTCTTTCATTATCCGGAAGTCATGCTGTTCGCCCTGCACCGGATGTTGTCCGCGCTTCCGCTCGAAGACCCGGTGCTTTATCCCAAGGACTTCAGCCTCGACCGGTATATCGCTTCCGGGGCCCTGGAATTCGGAGACGGCAAGCGCATTCGCCTCGAGATGTTCGTCGACTCTGACATCGCCGAGCACCTCAAGGAGGTGCGTCTAAGCGCCGACCAGCGCATCGGTGTGCTTGTCGCCGGGAAGGCGCGCGTGACCGCCACCGTCAATGACACCCCGCAACTCACCTGGTGGCTGATGGGTTTTGGTGCGAAGGTGGAAGTCACAAAGCCCAAGGCGCTGCGGAACTCCCTGGCGCAAACCGCCGCCGCCCTGGCCCGGAAATACCGCCGCAGGACCCCGTAGCCCGTCCAGTTTCTTTGCGACGTATTCTGTCGCTACCCGGTCGTACCCTGTTCCTGATAGACCTCATTTCGCGGAGACGCGCGTGGCAGCATCCCGCACGGTCCGTGCCGGACGCGAACAATGCTGATTGCGGTCAAGCGCGAGAATGGTGCGACCTTGATCTGAACTGAGGAGGGCTTATGTTCCGAAACTTAACCCAGAAACCGAGCTTTGTCACAGGCCGGAAACGGCGTACCATGAACAAAAAGAAAAACAAGCAGCCACACTCCAAGAACCTGAATACAGGCGTACGTGTCGGCATGAATCGCCCGCAGTACACGCCGCGCCCCGGCCGGGGCGAAGGCCGGGGATCCCGTTCCCCGGACCGCGGGATCGTGCGGCCGTTCCATACCATCGAAGTCCCCAGCAGGAAGCCGTCATGACGGCGAGGCTCTCGAAGTCGAAGCTCATGGCCTACCGGCAGTGTCCGCGCCGCCTCTATCTCGAGGTCACGCGTCCGGCACTCGCCGAGGCGTCGGATGCGGGCGGGGCGGCCATGGCGGTGGGCACGATCGTCGGTGAAGTCGCCCGCTCTTTTTATCCCGACGGCTGTCTCATCGGGTCCAGTGGTGATTTGGCCGCGGCACTCAGGCAGACGGCGCAGCGCTTGAAGGCCCCGGACCGCCCGGTGCTCTTCGAGGCCACGGTCTGCCACGACGGGGTACTCGTGCGCGCGGATCTTCTCATTCCCAACCGGAAGGGTTGGGACCTCACCGAGGTCAAGTCAGCGACTTCGGTCAAGGAACATTACTACGAGGATGTCGCGATCCAGGCCTTCGTGCTGCAGGGCGCCGGGGTGGCACTGAAGCACGTGGCCGTCCAGGTCATCAATAAGGATTTCGTCTATCCCGGCAATGGCTGCTATCACGAGGTGACGCGCACCGGCGCGGTCAACAGTCTCTTTCGCCAGGAGCACGTCGACAAAGAGATTGCGCCCCTTGTCCGCAAGGCCGTGCCGCACTGGATCCGGCAGGCGCGCCAGACGCTCGCAGGCTCCCTGCCGGAACCCACGGACCACTGTCATGCGCCCACCGAGTGTCCGTTTCAGGGCTTCTGCTACGCAGACGGCCCCGAATATCCGCTCGAGTGCCTGCCCCGCATCCGGAACCCTCAGGTGGAGGCCCTGCGTGCCCAGGGGTATCAGGACATCCGCGATATCCCGGACGGGGTCCTCAAGAACCCGAACCACGAGCGGGTCCGGCGGCTGACGGTGGGCGGCAAGTCTGAACTGCGCCCGGGTGCCGCCACGGCGCTCGCGAAGCGTCCCTATCCGCGCTATTACCTCGACTTCGAGACAATCGGATTCGCGGTGCCGATCTGGGCGGGGACCCGTCCCTACCAGCAACTGCCGTTCCAGTGGTCTTGCCACATCGAGCGCACAAGCGGTGCGATCCAGCATGCAGGGTTTCTAGATCTCTCCGGGGAAGACCCGACGCGCGCATTCGCAGCGCAGCTCATCGAAACACTCGGACGGCGCGGTCCGATTTTTGTGTACAACCAGGCTTTCGAGGGTCGGATCATCCGGGAGCTCGCGGCGCGCTACCCCGACCTCGCGCCGGACCTGCAATCACTCCTGCCGCGCCTCGTCGATCTCCTGCCGATCGCGCGCGACAATTACTACCACCCGCAGATGAAGGGTTCCTGGTCGATCAAGGATGTGCTGCCGACGATCGCGCCCGAGCTCGATTACGCCGACCTCAAGGAGGTACAGGATGGGGGCGGGGCCCAGCAGGCCTATCTGGAGGCGATTTCGAAAGAGACGACTGCCCGGCGCAGGACAGCCTTACGCAAGGCGCTGCTTCGATACTGCGGCCGGGATACGGAAGCATTGGTTGTCCTTGCCAGATTTCTGGCGGGGCGCGGGATGACAAGATTTCCACGTCCTTTGGAAATATCGCAGCCATATATGTAGCAGCTGAATTTAGCGCACGGTCGTGAACTGTTGATTGGGCGCCGCCAACCGGACCAGCATTGTGGAGGTCTGGCGACATTTGCCTTGGCTTTTAAAGAATGCATCGTATGCAATGGCCTTTCTCATATCAGGGGATCTAACGAAGATGACGAAAATACTTGTCGGAAATAAAGCGATCCGGACCGCCGTTCAGGAGATCATGGTGAGCAACGCAAAAAGAAAGATTGCCATCGTCGCTTTTGTCGGGGAAGGGGCAGATCGTTATCTTCTTGGACGTGGGACAAAAGCAACAGGGCTGCGAGTAATCTGTTGGGACAAGGAAGGGTGCACGAGTCCCGAGACGGTCAGGAAGCTTCAAGACAATAAGGTACAGGTCGATTTTGTCTCTGATCTCCACATGAAGCTGTATTGGGGGTCGGGTCAAGGCGCGGTAATCGGGTCAGCCAATCTGTCAGATAACGGTCTGGGGGACGGAGGGCTCCATGAGCTCGCCATACGGGTCCCGGATGGTGTCGTGGACATCGAAGCCATTCTGAACGGCCTCGAGTGCCGCCCGGTGACGCGCTCACTGCTTAGAAATCTGTTTGATCGAACAGCCGACTTTCGTCGACGGAACAAGGGCCGGGACGTGTTCAATAAAAAGGGGCGCACCGGTAAGACGAAGGGCTCCGGGTTTTCATTTGATGCATGGCTTGGCAGCCGACTTCCAGAGTGGAGGCTGTTTGTCTACAAATACAATGAGAATTTTAAAAAATACCCAAAGGTGCTCGTCGAACGCCCTTCTCTTGATTTTGAGAACTGCCATGACTATTGGAGTGGCACGAAATGGTACACGCAAGTTTCTAAATGGATACTGTTTGTTGGTATCGGGGAAAAGCGGAAATTTAAGGTGACGTGGGGCATGGCCGATAACCAAGTCCGCATGAAAAATACGGATGAATACTATCTCGCTCCCTACGAAACTTATTATGCAGTTCAAATGAATAAGAACTCCAAACATCCCCCCTTTACGCTGGATCCGAAATTTAAAGAGGCCATTAAGAAGTTCATCAATGATAATAAAATCAGCGATTACAGCAAAGGCGCGAAATTCACGGAGGGCAACACAGGCGGGCTTTCACACCGGCAGTTGAAGGAATTGAATGAACTCTATAATGGGGCAAAACCATCGATGACGCAGGCCTGCTAACGGCTGGCCACCGCATGCTTCCCAAAACCCAATCCGGGCTCAGTTCAAGTGCCCGTGTTGCGGGAACAGCCGATTTTCCGACAAACACTTATGACACGGTAGTACCAAGAGGACCTATATGAAGCTATCGGAATTACGTGACGCGCTTGCACAGTTTGAACGGGCAACTGGTTCACTGATACCGCTTGAATCATGCAACTGGAGGCCAAGTGTCGACGCACATTGGCTGGATGAGCGTGCAGATTCGATCAGCGGACGTTTTGGGGTCTATGTCTATGCCGCGGAGGACGACGAAATTCTGTACATCGGAAAAGCACAAGATTCCCCATTCGAAAAACGTATATGGGGCCACTTGCAAAAACCTGATCCTGGGCGCAGTCAATCCGGAGACCGCCGTGGACTGAAGCTCTACCCTAACCACAAATGGAAGGACCAGGGACTCGACGCTAAAGCCGTCGAAACGGTTGAGAAAGGCGAACTGACTATAGAGGCACTGGAATTGCAGCCAAACCACGTTGCAGGGCTATTTGAAATTGTTGCCCTCACATGGTGTCAACAAGAATTCGGCCAGCTACCGCCGTTGAATCGGAAGCTAGGATAGACATGCGCATCAATGTCGTCAGCAGGCCGGGCGAGAAGGGGCAGTGCATTGGAAAGAGCTTTGATTTCGCCAGTGACGTCGATAAGCGTCGCGATAATTACCGGGAGACGGCATTCGCGCCGGTACGCACCCGGACTGGACCCGAGAAACTGGCGTGGGCCGCTGCAACAGCCGTCGGTGTGACCGATCCAGGATGCGGCGCGGCAGGGACGCGAGCCCTTGCGCCAGGGGTGCTCCACTCGCGTCTGCCCCTAGTCGCCGCGGTGTTCCATCCATTGCGCTTCCTGTTACTATTTCGGCCGGAGCGGCGATGCCAATCATGTGCCGGTCCAACGGCACCTAGCACCATCAGGAAGCACCCATGTTCGAACAAGCCTTTAAAAACATCGACAACGTACTTTGGAAAGAGGCTGGCTGTACTACTGAGCTGGATTACACCGAGCAGACTTCGTGGCTGCTCTTCCTGAAATACCTGGACGGTCTGGAACAGGACAAGGCCACGGAGGCCAAACTGGAGGGCAAGAAATATAGCTTTATCCTCGATAAACCCTTCCGCTGGGAGTCCTGGGCCGCGCCCAAGGGTAAAGACGGCAAACTCGACCACAACAGGGCGCTGACCGGCAACGACCTCCGGGACTTCGTGGACCGGGAACTTTTCCCCTATCTGCACGATTTCAAACAGAAGGCGAGTGGCCCCAATACGATCGAATACAAGATCGGCGAGATCTTCGGCGAGATCAAAAACAAGATCCACAGCGGCTACAATCTGCGTGAGATCATCGATCACATCGACGAGCTGCGTTTCCGATCCCAGGCCGAAAAGCACGAGCTGTCGCATCTCTACGAGGCCAAGATCCGGAACATGGGCAACGCCGGGCGCAACGGTGGCGAGTACTATACGCCACGCCCGCTGATCCGCGCCATGGTGCGGGTAATCCAGCCCAAAATCGGCGAGCGCATTTACGACGGCGCTTGTGGTTCGGCCGGCTTCCTATGCGAGGCGTTTGATTACCTCAAGGCAAAAAAGGGTCTGACCACCAAAGATGTCAAGACCCTTCAGGAACGCACTTTCTACGGCAAGGAAAAGAAATCGCTCGCCTATGTCATCGCGATCATGAACATGATCCTGCATGGCATCGAGGCCCCCAACATCATCCACACCAATACGCTTACCGAAAACCTCGCCGACATCCAGGACAAGGACCGCTTCGACGTGGTGCTGGCCAATCCGCCCTTCGGTGGCAAGGAGCGCAAGGAAGTGCAGCAGAACTTCCCGATCCGCACTGGTGAAACAGCGTTCCTGTTCCTTCAGCATTTCATCAAGATGCTCAAGGCGGGTGGGCGCGGCGGTATCGTTATCAAGAATACCTTTCTTTCCAATACCGACAATGCCTCAGTTTCTTTACGTAAGCTGCTGCTGGAAAGCTGCAATCTGCACACCGTGCTCGACTGCCCCAGCGGGACCTTTCAGGGGGCAGGCGTGAAGACCGTGGTGCTGTTCTTCGACAAGGGTAGCAAGACACGCAAGGTCTGGTACTACCAGCTCGACCCTGGCCGCAACATGGGCAAGACCAATCCGCTGAACGACACTGATCTGGCCGAGTTCATCAAACTGCAAAAGACCAAGGCTGATTCTCCCAAATCATGGAGCGCGGATGTCAAAAACATCGATCCTGAGACCTTCGACCTATCGGTGAAGAACCCGAACGGCGGTGAAGAAGTTACTCACCGCACCCCGAAGGAGATTATGAAAGAAATCGCTGCCCTGGATGCGGAGAGCGCGAAGGTGCTGAAAACTATTCGGGGATTGTTGTGAAAACAGGCTGGCAGAAACATAAGTTGAGGGACTTGCTCGAAATTCAGAACGGCTACGCATTTGATGCGAAGGCATTCACGCCGTCAGAAGGCATGCCCCTAATTCGGATTCGCGATCTAAAAGGTGGTGCAAAAACGGAAACTCGTTTCACCGGAGGCTATGACAAGAAATACGTGGTGAAATCAGGAGACTTGTTGATCGGTATGGACGGTGAGTTTGGTTGCTATGAGTGGAAAGGCCCTCATGCCCTGCTAAACCAGCGAGTATGCAGATTGCAAGGATTCGCCTCCAAACTATCTCCGCGTTTCTTGTTCTATGGAGTGAATAGCCATTTGAAGGCGATTGAGGATGTGACTGGTTATGCGACGGTAAAGCATATTTCCTCAAAGCAGATTCTCGACATTGACTTTCCGATCCCTCCACTCCCCGAACAGCAACGCATCGTCACCATCCTCGACAAAGCATTCGACGGCATCGCCACCGCCAAAGCCAACGCCGAAAAGAATCTCCAAAACGCCAGCGCCCTGTTCGAAAGCCATCTGCAATCCGTCTTCACCCAGCGAGGTGAGGGGTGGGTGGAGAAGACGGTCGATCAGCTTTCGACAAATCTTGACAGCAAGCGCGTGCCGATCACGAAGAGCGACCGCAAGACGGGCGAGTATCCATATTACGGCGCATCGGGTATCGTCGATTATGTCGCAGATTATATATTCGATGGCGATACGCTCCTCGTGTCCGAAGACGGTGCCAACTTGTTGATGAGATCTACACCCATAGCGTTTTCCGCGTCAGGCAAATACTGGGTGAACAATCACGCACACATCCTGAAATTTGAGAACATGGCAACACAGCGGTTTGTCGAGTTCTACTTGGAAAGTATCAAGCTGGACGAATACATCACCGGCGCAGCCCAGCCGAAGCTGAATCAGAAAGCTTTGAACTCGATACCCATTCCGATTCCTACCGCTGTTAAAGCACAGGCCAAGGTCGTTCAGAGTATAGAATCACTTTCTGCCGAAATCCAACGCCTCGAATCCTTCTACCAGCGCAAACTCGCTGCGCTCGATGAGCTGAAGAAGTCGCTTCTCCACCAAGCCTTCACGGGGCAATTGACCAAGGATGAGAGTCCATCCACCAGGGAGACAGCCACTCATGGCTGACATCACCATCTATCAGGCCGAAAACGGCACGGTAGAAGTCCGGCTGGAGCAGGACACCGTGTGGCTGCGGCAGGAACAGATGAGCGAGCTTTTCGGGCGGGAGCGCTCGGTTATCACCAAGCACCTGCGCAATGTCTTTGCCGAGGGGGAACTGGAGGAAGAAAGCAATGTGCAAAATTTGCACATTGCTGGCTCGGACAAGTCGGTCAGGTTTTACAGCCTCGATGTCATCATCTCGGTGGGCTACCGGGTCAAATCCCAGCAGGGCACCCGCTTCCGCCAATGGGCCACCCGTATCCTGCGCGAGCATTTGACCCGGGGTTATACCCTCAACCGCCAGCGCCTGGAGACCAATGCCCGCGAGC
>JAJXUF010000328.1 GCA_021783175.1 Pseudomonadota bacterium | reverse complement strand
GATATTTTCCGTGGCCTATGCCTACACCAGCCATATCTCGGCTGAACTGGTTTTGGGTACGCCGTACCAGCACGATATTTCTGGTGCAGGCGGGCTTGCCGGAACGGGAAAATCGGGCACGGTGAAATCGATGCCTCCCACGCTATTTGCTCAATATCACTTCCTGGAAGAGAAAGCGATGTTCCGTCCTTATCTTGGACTGGGGCTGACATACGCCTATTTCTACGGTGAAACCGGCTCAGGTGCGTTGACTGCGTTGACCAATACCGGCAGCTCGACGCCGACCACTTTCTCCGTTGATTCTGCATGGGGTCTAACTCCCCAAGCAGGGGTGATTTACAACATTAACGAAAAATGGTTTGCCGATTTGGTGGTGACCAAGACCTACCTGAAAACTACGGCGCGCTATTCAACTGGTCAAACGCTTGATCTGACTCTGAATCCGGTTGCGACCGCGCTGTCAGTAGGTTATCGATTCTAGTTCCTGTTAACGGGGCAGGGCGGGACTTGGTATGGTTCCGTTTAGTAATAAAAAAGACTTGCAACAGAAATGCTGCAAGTCTTTTTTTGCATTTTCGGGTGGCGTTAAGCGGAAGCTGGAGAAGCAAAGCGACCGATGTCGAAAGATGCCGATTCAGTCAGCAAGGCGGCATTGTTTTCCAAGTCCAAATCTATCAACCCATTTCCAGCATGATTGCTTAAGCTTTGAGTTGTGATGTCGCGTTGGCGGGATTCGCTGTAGCTTCATCATGCAAGTCCGGTACGGGTGTCCCCGGCCGCCACTGCTTCAACAGCAAGGCATTGCTGACCACCGACACCGAGCTCATCGCCATCGCGCCGCCGGCGATCATCGGGTTGAGCATGCCCAGTCCGGCGAGAGGGATGCCGAGCACGTTGTAGGCAAAGGCAAAGAACAGGTTCTGGCGGATCTTGCTCAGTGTTACGCGCGAGAGGTCGATCGCGTCCGCCACGCTGTTGAGGTCGTTGCGCATCAGCGTGATGTCGGCTGCTTCGATCGCGATGTCGCTGCCGTTCTTCATGGCGAAGCTGACATCCGCAGCCGCCAGTGCGGGCGCGTCGTTGATGCCGTCGCCGACCATGCCGACCAGCGTCTTTTTGTCCTTGAGCGAGCCGACATAGCGCGCCTTGTCCTGCGGCGACACCTCTGCGATGAATTCCTCGATGCCGGCCTGGCTCGCGATCGCCTGGGCGGTGGTCTGGTTGTCGCCGCTCAGCATCACCACGCGTATACCCATCCCGCGCAAGCGCGCAACGGCGGCACGGCTGCTGGGACGTATCTTGTCGGCGAAGGCGATATAACCGAGCAGTACCTGCTGGCGCGCAACGGCGATCACGCTCTTGCCCTGCATCTGCAAGGCCAGAATCGACGCGTCGTCCACAATGACCCCCTGTTGCGCGATGAAAGCGGGTGAGCCCAGCAGATAGGAAACACCTTCGAGATTCGCACGCAAACCGCTTCCGGGCGATTCTTCGAAATCGGCGATCGGCAGCGGCGTTGTCGCCTGTGTTTGGGCATATTCCACGACGGCGCCCGAGAGCGGATGGGTGGAATGTTGTGCGAGGCTGGCCGCGATGCGCAGCAGTTCTCCGACGCCGCTGGCCGCACTGGGGCGCAGGTCGGTCAGGGTGGGTCTGCCTTCGGTCAGCGTGCCGGTCTTGTCCAGCACCAGGACCGACAGCTTGTGCGCGCGTTCCAGCGCTGCCGCATCCTTGACCAGTATCCCTTCGCGCGCGGCCAGGCCGCTGGCGACGACGATGGTGACGGGTGTGGCCAGGCCCAGTGCACAGGGGCAGGCGATGACCAGCACCGAGACTGCATTGATGATCGCATACGACAGGTCGCCGTCGACCTTGTACCAGATAAAGAGCGTGGCAACGGCAAGCAACAGCACGACGGGTACGAAGATGCCGGAGATCTTGTCGGCCAGCCGCTGGATGGGCGCCTTGGAACCTTGCGCCTGTTCTACCAGGCGCACCACTGCCGCCAACTGCGTGTGGCTGCCGACGGCAGTCGCACGGCATTTGATCATGCCCTGATGGTTGAGCGTGGCGGTATAAACCTTGTCGTTCGCCTGCTTGGTCTGCGGCATGCTCTCGCCGGTGAGCATGCTCTCGTCCAGCGTGGACGTGCCTTCCAGCACGACACCGTCCACCGGTACGTTCTCGCCTGGACGCACGATGAAGATGTCGTCCGGACGCAATTGCCCTGCCGAGACGTCCAGCACTTGTCCGTCGCGTTCCACATGCGCGATCTTCGGCTGCAGCTGGATCAGTTTCTCGATGGCGCTCGATGCCTTGGCCTTGGCCCCCATCTCAAGCAGTTTTCCCATCAAGACCAGCGTGATCAGCACTGCGCTGGATTCGAAATAGACCGGCTGGTGGATATCGAGAAGGATGATGGCCACGCTCAGGAAATAGGCGGCACTGGTGCCCAGCGCCACCAGCAGGTCCATGTTGCCGCTGCCATGTTTGATGCTGGCCCAGGCACCGCGGTAGAAGCGTGCGCCGATCCAGAACTGCACGGGCGTCGCCAGCGCCCACTGCATCCAGGTCGGAATCGACAGATGCACTTCGAACAGCATGAGCAGCATCTCCAGCACCATCGGCGTGATGAGTGCCAGCGAGATGAAGAAACGCAGTTTTTCCTGCTGGTAGGCCTTGAGGCGGTCCGCCTTTTCGGCCGCGAAATCGCGCGTTACATGCGCGTCGAAGCCGGTGTCGCGCACTGTCTGGATGAGTTTGTCCACATCCATCAGATTGGGATCAAAGGTGACGCTGGCCTTTTCAGTCGCCAGATTCACCACCGCACTGACGTCAGGTAATTGATTCAATGCTTTTTCCAGGCGGCTGGAACAGGAGGCGCAACGCATGCCGACGATCTGGAGGTCGGCGTGATTTTCAGCTTGGGACATGGGGGGTAAGGACTCGATG
>JAJXUF010000327.1 GCA_021783175.1 Pseudomonadota bacterium | reverse complement strand
GACACCTATCACGGTGCGCGGCGCACCGCTGGCCTTCATGGCGATGCGGATGCCGCGCATCAGGTCCTGCGTACGCTCCACCATGATGCGGTGGTCGCAGGTCAGGAACGGTTCGCATTCCGCACCGTTCACCACCATGGTGTCGATCACGGTATCCGGCGGCACGCTGAGTTTCACGTGCGCAGGGAACGTCGCGCCGCCCAGGCCGGAGATGCCCGTATGCTGGATTGCCTCCAGCAGGCCTTTCTGATCCAGTGAATCGACATCGAGTGGCGCGCGCACCTGTACTTCCTGGCCGTCGGCCTCGTAGACACGGATGGTGATGGAATCCACCATCTTGCCGTTGGCGGCGGGCATCAGGCCGATGGCTTCCACCACGCCGGTGGCGGGTGCATGGACCGGCAGGGACACGAACCCGTCCGCGGTGGCGATGACCTGGCCGCGCAATACTTCCTGCCCAACGTTGACGCAGCACACCGCAGCCTTGCCGATGTGCTGCGACAGCGGCACGATCAGGCGCGGTGCGAAAGCCAGGCGACGTATCGGCAAGCTGCCAGTCTCCTTGTGATAGGCCGGATGGATGCCGTGCTCAAACGTCGCGGCCCGTTTCAGAAATGGCAATCGCATATTCATCTCAGTTGTACTTGGCCGCGCGTTGTTTGAGCTTGTCCAGGTTCGGCTCGTTCATGTTCCACGGGGTGCCGGGGTGGATGACGCCGGCGGTGCATTTTTCTGCCGCTTTAACCAGGTCCAGATAACTGCCCGCCTTCGGGTTGAGGACGACGACTTTTTTCGCTTCATTGTAGCCAAACACCTTCGGGTTGATATTGATGCATTCGTCGCACGCCGTGCATTCCGGCGTGTCGACCCAGGCCTGCTCGTAGCCGTCCGCATTGGCGGCGGTTGCCGTCGCAACTACCGCTTGCGGCGCATCGCTGGAGCTGAGGCCAAGACCGGACGACAGTTTCTGGATCAGTTCCTGGCGCACGCGGCTGGCGATGGCTTCTTCGTTGAGCTGGGCAACAGCGCCGGTTTTGGTCACGTCCTTGAGCTGATGCCAGAACTGCAGACGCTCTTCGCAGGCACGCATCATCTCCACGGAGGTCAACACGCGCATCAGGCGATTCTTCTTGTCCACCGACCAGATGAACGGGAACTTTCCTTCGCGCTCGTCCTCGGACAGCTTGAGGAAGTCGCCCAGCAGCACCATGTTGTCGTTCCAGGTTTCCGGCGGCGCTTTCTTGAACTGCTTGGCGAAACGTCCTTCGCTCAGGGCGAAATCGGCAAACGTCATCGGCAACGCCATCGCCTTCTTGTCGCCTTTGTCGTCGACATAATTCAGGTTGTAGGTTGGCCAGTCGGCATCCAGCGACGGGTTGCCTTCCAGCGTCGCGCATTCGGAGAAGGTCACGCCCAGGTCCGGGTTGTAGCGGAACAGCGGGAAGGCTCGCGACTCAATGGCCATCTTGCTTTGCGCCACTGCGCTGTTGTCGCCCACGCCGTGTTCCGGCGGACACACCGCATACACGTTGAACAGTGCCGGACGGCGGCTGTTCAGGCCGTCGATGAAGCTTTCCAGCAAGTGCGTAGTGTTGCCCAGCGAACCCTGCGTTACAAATGAAGTGCGGTGCGCCATGCCGATGATGCTGATCTCTTTGCGCTTCTCGGTCTTGCCGTGCTTGCTCGCGCCGTACGGGGACATGTCGGCCACCTGGCTGATAAAGCCCGAGGTACAGGCCTGACCGCCGGTGTTGGAATACACCTGCGTATCCACGATCAGGATCTTGATCGGCTTGCCCGCCATCAAGGCGCGCGACAGGTTCTGGAAGCCGATGTCGAACATCGCGCCGTCGCCACCCATGGCGAGGACCGGCGGACACAGATGCCATTCTTCGTCGCTGAGCTGCTCCCAGTTGAAGCGTGCGAAGAAGTCGTCCTTCTCCGCCGGATCGTAACCGCCCGCAAGTTCCATCTCGACCTGGCGCACGATCTTGAAGCCTTCCACCATCTTCGCCATGTGTCCTTCGAACACGCCCATCGCCACCGACGGCGAATCCTGGAACAAGTGCGATGTCCACGGAAACGGATACGGGTTGAACGGGAAGGTCGACGCCCACACCGAGGTGCATCCGGTGGAGTTGACGATACCCATCTCAGCGCGACCGTTCTTGCTCGGGCCTTCCATGTAGCGCCAGCGCAGGTCTTTGAGTTTTTCCAGCATCTCGCTCACGCGTTTCAGCCATTGCGGATCGATAGGCTGGCCCGGATGTTTCGCCAGCAGGCTTTCCGACAGGTTGGCAAGGGTCAGGTCGTGCCCCTTGTTGGCCTGTACTGCCTGCATCAACGCCTGTGTATCGGTGAGATCGACCGAACTGCTGAGCTTCATGCGCACATGGTTTTCCAGGCCGGAGATCAGCGTATCCAGTTTGCCCAGGAATTTTTTCACGCGCGGTTGTTGCAGCGCAGTGACGGTGCTGGTGAACAGGTGGATGGTCGATTTCTCGCCGCACCCCAGGCAAGCGCCGTCGCCGCTGGCCATGGACTGGTAGTTGTGCTTGTCCAGCAACAGCGTTTCCAGCGCGCCGACCTTTTCATCGAGATCGTCAATGCGGCTGAATTGCGGCGGCGTGGTCGGCAGGTCGAGCCAGAAGTTCCAGTCGTCGCGCATGGTTTCGATGGATTCCGCAGTTTGCGTGACCATCTTCAGCGCGTTGTCGCCACATTCCGCCACGCAGATTGCGCAGCCTTTGCAGGTATACGGATTGATGGTGATGGAGAACAGGCCGCCGGCGCCCTTTTCTTTTTTCTCCTTCTGCGTCCAGTACGGCTTGGTCGTAGCAAACTTGAAGCTGCCAATCTCGGCGCGCAACAAATTCAGTTCCGCTTCCAGGCGGCCGCGATCTTCGCCCTGCGTCGCATCTTCGGCAAACGCTTCGGTGATGGCATTGGCCAGCAGCGCG
>JAJXUF010000015.1 GCA_021783175.1 Pseudomonadota bacterium | reverse complement strand
CAGGATGCGCTGCACACTGCGGGGATTAAGACAGGTCTTTTTCGCCAGCGTGGGAATACTGGGCCAGCAGTAGCCGGAATCGTCACTGGCATCGGCCAGCGCCAGCAACACGAACTTGACGGAGGGCGTTAAGGGCAGCCCCCAGGCCCAGTTCATGGCGGCGATGCTCAATGGAATCCTGCCGATCGGTCATCCCGGCGCGACCTCAAGCGCTTTCCGAAAAAGATTACTGCGTCCCTGCGTACTGCTTCCTGAACTAAGACAACCTGCCGCGCCATTTGCGGTTCATCACCATTCGCTTGACGGCAGCAATCGCAGCTGTTGCGGGCGTTGGATGAATAGGCTCGGTAGAGACCAGTTCGGCACCAAACTGCGCCGAAACGTAGGAACTGACTTTTCCCATTGTCTTTGCGCATGGACCTATCCCTGTCCGTTCCCGGTGCGCAGGCGCCAACCAAGCCGCACCACCGATTTCCTGTTGCCGCGCCCTATCCGCGCATGGCGTTGACACGATAGGCACGTCTGGGTATGCTGTCAAGCATGACTGAGAGATTCTCCTACCATGAACGCGTCGGAATCGTGCGATCGCACTTCGGGCTATCGCAGACCGTGATGGCGGAACGCGTGGGATTGTCCTTGCGCGCCTATCAGAACTACGAGCGCGGCGAGCGGGAGATCCCGGTCGTCCTGGTCCACGCACTCTATCAGGCGTTTCAGATCGACCCGGTGTGGCTGCTGACGGGGGAAGGATCGATGATCGTGGCCACGGAAGCGCGCAAATGCCTGGATCAAACCCTGCTCGACCGGGTGGTCGCGGCGGTGGAGCAGTTCGAATCAGGGCTCAAGAAACGACTGTCAGTCGAGCACAAGTCGAGACTCATCGGGCTGCTTTATGAGAAATCTCAGTTACTGACCGAAGTCGCCGGGCAACAATTGAGCTCGGCCAAGATGCGGAGTCTCTTGAAACTCGTGGCCTAGACATTTCAATCTCAATGAAGGAGAAATCCCGTGCCTCACGAACCATGGACGGTCGATCAGGAACTCTCGCGCCTCGGTGAATCAATCAAGACGCAACAGCAACAAGATCCAGATAACAGCTCGGAACCTGGAAAGACGGCAGACAACCCGCCAAGACAACAGATCCACGGCAGCCGGAATATCCAGGTGGGTGGAGACCTCGCTCTACTTGGTGGCAGTCCGGTCGATCCCCATCATCCCGATGCCATGCGCTGCGCCCAGTGTCAGGGGCTGACGTACCGGCGTTCAGACCGATGCACGCAGTGTCATTTCAATCTGAGCGGCTACCGCATCGAGCGGGCGAGACAGGAAAAGCGGCACCGGCTCTCGACGGTCATCGCCGTATGCGGCATTCCCGGTCTGCTGCTGTTACTCACCGGGACCAAGTATGTTGCCGGGACGGTGGGGTTGTATCTGCTGTGGGTCGGGGGCGCGCTGGTGGCGGCAGCTGCGTTGGCGACGTCGCGCGGACAACGACTTTGATCATGCAGCATGTGCTCACCCTTGCGTGATCGACGATATGACCCTGGATCTTCACGAAGCGGCGGCCTTCCTCAAGCTGTCCGCCGAGGCTTTGCGCCGCAAAACAAAGTGCGGCGAGGTCCCGGGCGTCAAAGTCGGCAAGCGCTGGTGTTTTCTCAAATCCGACCTTGTCGATTTTTTACGCTCGCGCTACGCTTGCCTTCGGCAAGCGTCGTCAAGTGGCACTAAGGAGGTTTCCATATGTCACTATACCGACGTGAAACTGTCTGGTGGGTCCGATTCACCACCCCTGCCGGACAACGAGTACGCCGCTCTACTGGGACTGGCGACAGAAGGCGGGCCCAGGAATTCCGCGACCGCCTCAAAGCCGAACTCTGGAAGGTCCAGAGGCTAGGCGAGAGACCGACACGGCAGTGGGAGGAAGCGGTGGTGCGCTGGATGAAGGAAAAGGCGCACAAAGCCTCGATCCATGCCGACAAGATGCACTTCCGTTGGTTGGATCAGCACTTGCGCGGCAAGGCGCTTACCTCCATCAACCGCGATGTGATCGACCGGCTGATCGAGGCGAGACAAGCCGAAGGCGTCAGTAACGCGACGGTGAACCGGCTGTTGCAGGTATTGCGGGCACTGTTGCGCAAAGCTGAACGGGAATGGGAGTGGATCGAACGCGCACCAGTGGTTCGTCTCCTCTCGGAACCAAAGCGGCGAGTGCGCTGGTTGACGCGCGAAGAAGCCGAGAAACTCCTGGCACTGTTGCCGGCGCATCTTTCGGCGATGGCGCGGTTCAGTCTGGCCACGGGGCTGCGACAACGTAACGTCGCGGACCTTCACTGGTCGCAAATGGATCTCAAGCGACGTATCGCTTGGATTCATCCGGATCAGGCGAAGGCGAGGAAGGCGATCGCGGTGCCTCTTAACGGCGAAGCCTTTTTGGTGTTGCATCGGCAAGCGGGGAAGCACCCGGACCACGTGTTCGTGTACCGGGGCAAACCGATCAAGCAGGTCAACACCAAGGCATGGAAGGAGGCGCTCAAGCGTGCGGGTATCGCGGACTTTCGCTGGCATGACCTGCGACACACCTGGGCCTCGTGGCACACGCAGGCAGGCACACCCAGGGATGTGCTCCAGGAATTGGGTGGCTGGGAATCGGAGTCGATGGTACGCCGCTACGCGCACCTCTCCGCCGAGCATCTGGCCCCCTATGCTGAGAGGATTGACCCCGCAGGCGTGATCCCGGGCACAAATTTGGCACAGTGCCCGAACAGTCAGGATGTGAAGGAGCTACAAGTTGTTGATTAACTGGTGGGCCGTGCAAGATTCGAACTTGCGACCAACTGGTTAAAAGCCAGCTGCTCTACCGACTGAGCTAACGGCCCGCGATGGGAAAGGGCGAGATTATCCGGGCCCCTTGCTGGACTGTCAAATAATACAGCACCGGGAAAAGCAGATCCGGGCAACGGATCAGGTTCCGTTGCCCGGGTAACATCCGTATCAGGCGGTCTTTCCGCGGGGAAACAGGCGGAAGTCAGCAAGACCTGAGAATACTGCGCGGAAAAAGCCCTGTTCTTCCATCATGTAATACTGCACCTTCATGGTCAGGGCGCTGCCAAATATGATCATGATCAAGGTAATGAGAGACCCCATGGCCAACGTAGACACGCCGGTGACGCCCTGCCCGATAGTACACCCCAGACCGAGGATGCCTCCGAAGCCCATAAATATTCCACCGAAGATATGACCTACCATGTCCTGGCGCGAGGTGAAAGTCTCGAGGCGGAACTTGCCGGTTGATATTGCGTACAAGAAAGATCCGGCGATGACGCCGAATACCGCCGCTATGCCAAACTTGATAGTCGATCCGGTAAACGTCATTACATACTGCAGGGCATCGCTGATCGGCGCAACGAAGGAGAAAGACTCAACCGGTATCGGGTTGAAATCGTCATAACCGATCTTGCCTGTAACATACCAGGCAGCAACGATGGCCAGACCGATAAAAACGCCGGCCAGCACATTGTCGAAACTCCGGCGGAAATCGCGATTCGCAAAAGAAAACAGCACAAGACCCAACCCCATCACGCCGGTCACTGCCCAGTGCACGGCCGTGGCATTTTTGATGCCGGTGAGCGCGACGATCATGGAATCGATACCCTGATTCGCCAGGCCATGGGCCGACAAATCAACGTTGGTAATTTCGACATAGTGAATGCGCACCAGTGCAAGCACGCCGTACAGGGTCGTAGCTGCCGTGATTGCCAGTATCAGCATGACTACCAGGGATTTCAGATTGCCATTCCCAACGCGCACCAAGGTGCGCTGACCACATCCCGAGCCGAGCGTCATGCCCACGCCAAACAGGAACCCTCCGATCACATGGCCGAGCCAGCCAAAATTCGTGGTTAGGTAGATTGACTTGCTGAGGTCGACATAACCCAGGCCCTGCAATGTCTGCGATCCCAGAATGGCAATACCAATCGCCAGAAACCAGGCGCGCAGGCGGCCAGTGTCGCCCATATTGACCCAGTCGCTTACTGCTCCCATGGTACAAAAATTTGTCTTGTTGCCGACGGCGCCAAACCCCACGGCCAGCCCAAAACCCAGAAGGGCAACAAGCTCGACGTTGTTCAAATGCATTAAAGGCCTCCTAGGACCAGCTTAATCTAGTTAGATTCACCAGGCCCTCAGTTCGTCCTGGTGACTGCATTGCAATGACGGCTCGCCCGGGGGGTTTATTCCCTCTGGGTTGCACCTGTAAGACTCGGCATTTCGCAAAAAATCCCCAGGTTTCGCGCCCTTATTCTGCCCGCCCGGGGCGCGCCGGTGCCACTTTACTTATTATTTTACCCCTGCCTGGTAAGGTGTCGGATCCGGTATGCCGATAGCGGCAAACGCCTGGGCGCGCAGGCGGCAGGAATCGCAAGTCCCGCAGGCAGCGCCAGCAGCGTCGGGATCGTAGCAGGAAAGAGTGAGTCCGTAATCCACGCCCAGCCTGGAGCCGGTCATAATGATCTCGGCCTTCGTCATGCTGACAAGCGGTGCATGGATACGAAAACCGCGGCCCTCGACGCCTTCGCGCGTAGCGAGATCGGCAAGATTTTGGAAAGCCTGAATAAATTCCGGCCGGCAGTCGGGATAACCGGAATAATCCAGAGCGTTAACGCCGATAAAAATGTCGCGCGCCTTGAGCACTTCGGCCCAACCTAACGCGATAGAAAGGAAAATGGTATTGCGCGCCGGCACATAGGTTACCGGAATGCCTTCGCTCGGCGTGCGAGGCACCGGAATGGCACTGTCCGTCAGGGCCGAGGCACCCATCCAGCCGATGTCGAGACGAACGACGCGGTGATCCTCCACGGCAAGCTGCTTCGCGACGCGGCGCGCAGCCTCAAGCTCCACACGGTGGCGTTGGCCGTAATCAAAGCTGAGTGCATGGCATTCCAAACCAAGATCGCGGGCAATCGCAAGCAGAGTCGCGGAATCGAGCCCGCCTGAGAGCAGCACCACAGCACGCGCCACGATCAGTGCCCCGCGCGGTTGCCCCAGAGGAGCTTGTGCAATTGCACCTGCATGCGAACCGGCAGGTGATCAGCCAGTATCCACTCGGCAAGTTTTGTCGGATCAAGCGATCCATGGGAAGGTGAAAACAGGATCTCGCAGCGGCCGACCAATTCAAGTTCGGAAATCTTGGATCGGCTCCACTCATAATCAGCGCGGTCGCAGATGACGAACTTGATCTGGTCATTGGCGTCGATATGCTCGATGTTCCCGTAGTCATTGCGCGTCTCTTCACCCGACCCTGGGGTTTTGAGGTCCATTACAACGCTCACGCGCTGGTCTACAGCGGAGATATCCAGTGCACCGCTCGTTTCCAGAGATACTTCATAACCGATATCACACAAACGGCCTAGCAACTCAATTGTTGAACGCTGGGCCAGCGGTTCACCGCCTGTGACGGTTACAAAATACGGCCGGTCCTCGGCAACGCGGCCGACTATGGCATCGATCGACATCCACTCCCCGCCGTGAAACGCGTACTGCGTATCGCAGTAATCACAGCGCAGTGGGCAACCCGTGAGGCGCACAAAGACGGTGGGGATACCGACCGTGCGGCTTTCACCCTGAAGCGAATAAAAGATTTCGGTGACGCGCAGCCGCGCCGTACCCGGGCGGGTTACGGGGACGGAATGATCAGTGTCAGGCCTGCTTGCAGTTGCCATACGGCTTCAAAAGTTGCGTCGCAAATCTGGCCAGGAGGATACCGCCTCGAACACGCAGCACCACCGGCATGCAACCTCGCGACGCCTAAATCTTATACCTTCATGCCGCTCCCACCAAATGGGCGTACCCGCACGAAGCGCCGCGCCGTCAGGACCTACCGTCAATGCCCCTCTTTCTGCATCTTGGCAAGCCGGGTTGCAGCCAGCTGTGAAACCGTGCTGTTCGGATACTGTGCTATCACGGCATTCAGTGACTTACGCGCCTTGCCAAAGGCGCCAAGTTCGTACTGCACGTAACCGACTTTGAGCGCCGCGTCTGGCGCCTTGGTGCTATTCGGATACTTGGCCAGCACCTTCTGGAACTCCTCCAGCGCCAGCTTGTAGTTGCGCATCACGTAATTGCCCTCGGCAATCCAGTATTGCGCATTATCCGCCAGCGCCGCATCCGGATATTTGACGATGAAAGCGCGGAAGGCCTTGATGGCGCGCTCATAATAGCCCTGCTTCATCAGATCGAAGGCTGCATCGTAGTCCTTTTGCTGGGCTGGCGTCGTCGCCGCAGGAGCGGACGCGGTTGCACCTTGTGCCGCCCCGCCGGCGGCACCAGCCGGTGCCGCAGCGTGCGCTTCAAGCGCAGTGACACGCCGGTCAAGATCGGAGATGAGGTCCCGCTGGCGCGACTCCAGAACTTGCAGGTCATGTCCTTGCACCTCGACTGAATCCCGCAATTGCCGCACCTGCGACTGCAGTTGGTCGATCTGCTGCAGAAGTCCCAGCACCGTCTTGCGTAAATTCGAGTCCGGCACCGTTTGCGTGTCGTCGCTCACCGGTCCATCGACCGGCACCGTTATGATCGGCACCTGGGTGGCTCGCTGACTGGGCGCCGGCTCCTGGGCAGACACGGGGGACACCAATGCGGCGGCGATCATTGCGATCGCCGCCAACAGGCCAACCTCAGCCAGGCGCTTGCACATGGCGCGCATCAGTTATACGCGAAGTCTACACGGCGGTTTAGGCGCCACGCCGATTCGTTATGGCCGAGCGCCACTGGCTTTTCCTCGCCGAATGACACGGTCTTGATGCGGTCCGACGATACTCCCAGAACCTCCAGCATGCGGGCGACTGACTTGGCGCGGCGCTCGCCCAGCGCAAGATTGTACTCACGGGTTCCGCGCTCGTCGGTGTTACCCTGCAACGTCACGTTGGCCTGGGGATTGGCGCTCATGTAGGCTGCATTGGCCTCGACGATCGCGCGGTTCGCATCGTCGATCTGGCTGCTGTCGAAGGCAAAATACACAGTGTGCTTCACCTCCGCGGTCGCGCTCTGCCCAGTCCCGAGCGCGCTGCCTTCAGCACCGCTGCCCTGACCGGCGCCGGTGGACTGCGCCCCTTGTCCGCCCGCGGCTCCGCCGCCTGCCGCAGTCGGCTTCACCACCTGCTGTCCACCGCAACCGGCAACGGTAACCGCGACCAGCGCAAGAACGGACAGCGTCAATTTGGTTTTCATGTAATTGCTCCTCAGTTGATTTAAAGTTGATGATTAAAGGGTGACCACGCCGGCTCGCGGACATCGCCCCCAGGTGATTTTATAAGCTGGCGCACACTTCCATCCACAGAAACCGTCGCTAACACGCCGCGCCCGCGGACGATGGTGGCGTAAAGAATGATTTGCCCATTGGGCGCAAAACTTGGCGACTCGTCCAGAGTTGTGTTGGTAAGAATCTGCAGTGCCGAATCACGCAAGTGCAGCAGCGCGGCGTGGAACTGACCCTGTGATTCGGTAATGAGCGTAAGCATCTTGCCATCCGGCGAATAGGACGGCGCTGCATTGTAGTCGCCCTCGAAGGTCAGGCGCTGCACATCGCCGCCATTGGCGGCGTCCATGCGGAATATCTGCGGCGCGCCGCTGCGATCCGAGGTAAAGACGATATACCGGCCATCAGGTGAAAAACACGGTTCGGTGTCGATCGCCGAATTGTGCGTCAGGCGTACAAGTGAGCGATCCCGGAGATCCATGACATAGATTTCCGCATTGCCGTCCTTCGACAGCGACATTGCCAGGTGCGTACCGTCAGGCGACCAGGCCGGCGCACCATTAATGCCGGGGAAGTCCGCGACCCTGGTGCGCACGCCCGTGAGGACGTTCTGTATATAGATAACCGAATGACCGCGTTCGAACGAAACGTAGGCAAGGCGCGTACCGTCGGGCGACCATTTGGGCGTCATGAGCGGCTGCGGTGATTTCAAGATTGTCTTTGCGTTATAGCCGTCGGAGTCAGCCACCTGCAACCGAAAAACGATTGCATGGTTTTCGCCGCTACGCGTGATGTAGGCGATGCGCGTGTTGAATGCACCGGGCACGCCGGTGAGTTTCTCATAGATGACGTCGCTGATCTGATGCGCGACCATTCGCAACTGACTGGCGTCGACGACGTACCGGTAACCTGCCAGCTGGCTTTCTTTGAAGACATCATACAGACGGAACTCGACCTGATACTTGCCCGGGGCAACCGGTTGAATAGAACCGATCACCAGCGCTTCGGCCTTGATCAGGCGCCAGTCCTTGAAAATAACATCCTTGTCGGCGTGCGGCATGGACAGAAAATCCTTTTGCGGCAGGGCATTGAATCGCCCGCTGCGCACCAAGTCGGCCTGTACCACGGCAGAAACATCCTGTGGCAGGCGGCCGGGACCGTTCCATCTAAAGGGAACGATCGCGATCGGCATACCGTGATCCAGGCCTTTGGTGATCTCGATCGTCAGCACCGCACCTGCGGATTGCGCCCATAGAGCGAGGAAAAGACCCGCAAGGATGGCGTAACTCAAAAGGCGGTTACCAGTTTTGGTTATCGAATACTGCATCAGCTCTCCGGCTTAAATGTGAACTCGAGTTCTTGGAAATAGGCAAACAGGGTCGGGTCGTTCGGTAGAGGCAAGGGCGACGCCTTATATACCGCATTTTCCACAGAGCGATCAAATACTGCGCTGCCGCTGGTCTGCACCACCCGCGCCTGAAGCACATCACCACCCGGTACGAGCTTTACTTTTACCACGCATTCCATGCCTTTTTGTGTGTTCAAAGGGCGAACCCAGTTTTGCTCGACCTTCTGCCGGATCAGGTCCTTGTAGCGGGCTATTGCACTCTGTGCCTTGGCCGCATTTTGCGCAGCGACCGCGCTTGCCTTGCGCTGCTTTTCTTCCTGGGCAAGCTGCCGCTGCAACGATGCAATGGCCTGCTTTTGTTGCCGCGCCTGCTGTTCCGCGGCTTCCTTTTCCTGCTGCTTCTTGAGCTCCGCTAGATGCTTCTTCTCCGCTGCAGCCGCGGCGGCAGCAGCTGCAGCGGCCTCACGCTGCTTCTTCGCCTGTGCGGCCTTTAGTTGCACCGCCTGCTCTTGCTGCTTTTGCCGCTCCATTTCCTGTTGCTGAAGCTGCAGTGCTTTTTGTGCCTGCTCTTGTGCCAATTTCTGCTGTTGCAAAAGCGCCTGCTTCAGCTTTTCCTGGGCCAATCTGGCAGCAGTGTCATCAACCACATGTGCCTGGACTATTTTCTGTGCCGACCGCGGCCGGTCATTGCTTTGCCAGCGAAAACTTACTATCAGCAAACCAATGACCAAGGCATGCACCAGCACTGCATATACCAGCGCCCTGGTTCTGCCTATCGGTTTGCGAATCTGGTTACGTACCATACTGCTACTTCCCGGAAGTGCTGTTCGACCCGCTGGTTGGTGACTCTGTCACGAGCCCGACGCTCGCAGCACCTGCGCTTTGCAGCAACACCATGGCCTGCATGATCTGTTCATATGGCGCGCGCCGGTCACCACGTATCATGACCGGCGTTTGCGGACGAATGCGCAGTATCTTGGCGACCTTGATCTGCAGCTGGGTCGGTGTGATCTCGCGATCGTCCAAATAGTACCGGCCACCGCGCACCACCGTCACCACCAGCGTGTCCCGGTCATCGGTATCAACTGGACGTGCGGCAGCTTTTGGCAGATCGACTTTCACGCCCTGCGTCAGTAGCGGCGCAGTGATCATAAAGATCACCAGGAGCACGAGCATTACATCGATGTACGGCACCACATTAATCTCTGCCATCAGTTTTCTGCGCCGGCTGCGATAGCTGGACATACTTAGGCCTTGGCCAAAAATGCCTGGCGCTGCAAGATGCTTGCGAATTCCTCCATAAAGACCTCGTAGCGCGTCACCAGCCGTTCCACGTCATGCGAATAACGGTTGTAGGCGATGACCGCCGGAATGGCAGCAAAAAGACCCATTGCGGTCGCAATCAAAGCTTCGGAAATACCGGGAGCCACATTGGCGATCGTGACCTGCTGCAATGCGCCAAGCGAACGAAAGGCGTTCATGATGCCCCATACGGTGCCGAACAGCCCGACATAGGGGCTGGTGGAGCCGACGGTTGCGAGAAATGACAGACTCGTTTCCAGGAATGCGACCTCGCGGCTCAATGCGACGCGCATGGCGCGCAGTGCTCCTTCGAGGATATCCATGGGTTCGATATTCTTTTGTTTCTCAAGGCGGGCAAACTCCTTGAACCCGGCGACGAACATGGAATCCATACCGGTAAGACTGTTTTCCTGCTGGGTGAGGTCCTTGAACATCTGATTGAGGTTACCGCCGGACCAGAATCGCCCTTCAAATCCGTCGGCCGCTTGATTCGATGCCCTGAGCGCGAACCATTTGCGGAAGATCATGGTCCAGGAAACAAGTGACGCCGCCAGCAACAATAGCAACACCAATTTCACGAGAACGCTAGCATCGCGAACAATCGCGAACAGCGCTATCCCTTCATGGGCAGTAACAATGTTCAAGATTCTCTCCAGGAATTGATGCGGGACAATACGGGCAGGGGGATTGATCGCGGCAAGAATTGCCGTGCATCGACACAGGCGACCCGGATTTCTCCGCTGCACAGCACCTCCGCCGAGCGGCGTACTTCCTGTGCAAACGCGAGACTAGCGGAACCTACCCGGCCCAGGGCCAGCGTAACCTCCAAACTGTCGTTGAAACGTGCCGGCCTAAGGTAATCCACCTGCGCCGCGCGAACTGCAAATACGACACCCTGGTCGCGACTTAGTTCATCCTGCTCGAAACCGAGGGAGCGCAACCACTCGGTGCGTGCGCGCTCCATAAACCTAAGATAATTGGCGTAATAGACAACGCCGCCGGCGTCCGTATCCTCATAATATATACGCAGTGGCATGGAAAACGTCTTACTCACGGCAAGCGGATGAATTTCGGGCACGGTAGGCGGAACATTCTGAATTCCTGTGTCGGGCGCAAGATTTCTCTCGTCGCCGGATGTTTCATGATCTTTCTATGCATCGTCGAAGATCCCGCGCTGCGATGTCGCCTCGGGTGGCGGCGGATTAATGCCGAAATGCAGCCACGCTGCACGCGTAGCTACCCGGCCGCGCGGGGTACGCGCCAGAAATCCTTGCTGTATGAGGAACGGCTCAACGACGTCCTCAATCGTCCCACGTTCCTCGCCAATCGCGGCCGCGATGGAATCGACGCCTACCGGACCACCGCCGAATTTCTCCAGCACGGCCAGCAGGAACTTGCGATCGAGGAGATCGAAACCCTGCTCATCGACGCTCAGCATGCGCAGCGCACCTTCCGCAATGTCACCGCTCAGCACACCCTCGCCCCGCACTTCTGCGAAATCGCGTGCGCGCCGCAGCAGGCGATTGGCAATACGTGGCGTTCCGCGCGAGCGGCGTGCAATCGCCTGGATGCCCGGGGGCTTGGCCTCGATGCCTAAGATGGCTGCCGACCGTTCGACAATGCGCGCAAGTTCCTCGCTGCCGTAAAACTCAAGGCGCTGCACGATACCAAAACGGTCGCGCAGCGGCGAGGTCAGCAGACCAGCGCGCGTAGTGGCACCAATCAGAGTGAAGGGAGGAAGGTCAAGTTTAATGGATCGCGCAGCCGGCCCTTCGCCAATGAAGATATCAATCTGGTAATCCTCCATTGCCGGGTACATGATTTCTTCTACGACCGGGCTCAGCCGGTGTATTTCGTCGATGAACAGCACATCATGCGGCTGCAAATTGGTGAGCAGTGCTGCCAGGTCGCCGGGTCGCTCCAGCACTGGCCCTGAGGTCTGTCGCAAATTCGCGCCCATTTCATTAGCGATGATATGGGCCAGCGTAGTCTTTCCCAGGCCCGGCGGACCGAAGAGCAGCACGTGATCCAGCGCCTCTGCGCGCTTGCGCGCCGCAGCAATGAATACCTGCATCTGCTCGTGAATATGCGGCTGCCCGATGTAGTCGGTGAGGCGCTGCGGGCGCAGCTTATTTTCGAGACGCTGCTCCTCAGGCGAATCCAGGCTCCGCGCCGAAACCAGTCGGTCGGTTTCAATCATGTCTGCAGTCCTGCCAGACCCTTGAGGGCCTGACGAATGATATCCTCGCTGCGCAGACCATCGCGGGAAACGGAATTTACCGCGCGGTTTGCCTCCTGGGGCTTATAGCCTAACGCAACCAGGGCGCTGATCGCTTCCTGTACCGGATCGAGCGGCACCGCGACCGGACGGACGGCGTTGGTGGTCTGCGCCGAAACATCGATCTTGTCGCGCAGCTCCACGATCAGTCTTTCCGCTGTTTTGCGCCCTATCCCCGGCACCTTCGTCAGCCGCGCAATGTCTTCCTGCGCCAGACAGCGAAGCAACTCTTCGTCCGATAGTCCCGACAGAATCGCCAACGCGACCCGCGGCCCGACACCGTTCACTTTGAGCAGGCTGCGAAACAGGCGGCGCTGGCTTTCGCGCGAGAAACCATAAAGCAGGTGGGCATCTTCGCGCACCACCAGATGGGTAAACAGGGTGACGCGCTCACCCACCGCAGGCAGATCGTAAAAAACGGACATCGGCGCCTCCAACTCGTAGCCGACACCGCCAACGTCGACCAGCAGGCTCGGAGGCTCCTTCTGCAGGAGAACACCCTGCAACTTGCCGATCACTTCTCACCCCCCAAAACCCGCAATTCCCGAAGACGCGGTGGCGCACCGCGCCTGACGTTGGTTCCGCTAAAGGCGTAGTGCGCGTAACAGATGGCGCAGGCAAGCGCATCGGCGGCATCCGTCTGGGGCGTGCCAGAGAGATCCAGCAGCGCCTTGACCATATGCTTTACTTGATCCTTGTCCGCATGGCCGCGCCCCACTACGGCACGCTTGATCTGCAGTGCGGTGTACTCGGCGACCGGAAGCGTGCTATTTGCCGCCGCCAGAATCGCTGCGGCACGCGCCTGCCCAAGTTTAAGCGCGGAATCGGCGTTACGCCCCATGAAAACCTTCTCGATGGTCAGCAATTGTGGCTGATAACGATTAATGATCTCCAGCACGCCGTCATATACCGCCTTAAGGCGATCAGCCAGACTGCCGGCTGGAATGCGCACACAGCCGCTGCCGACATAACCTACCTTTCCGGAAGGAAGAACATTCACCACGCCGAAGCCGGTAATCCTCGACCCGGGATCGATGCCCAACACCCTAACGCCGGACCCTATGGTGTCCACGGGTAGCGCGTTGTGATGGCTCATCCAGCATGCCGCGCCAGAACTTCATCCGGAAATTCGGCGTTGGAGTATACATTCTGCACGTCGTCCAGATCCTCCAGCACATCCAGAAGCTTCAACATCTTCTCAGCCTCGTCACCGGAAAGTTTTACGTCGGTGCTGGCACGCTGCACGACTTCCGCATGCTCAGGCTTAACGCCGGTCTTTTCCATCGCGCTGCGCACTTGCTCGTAGCTCTCCGGCGCGCTCATCACTTCAATCGAACCATCCTGGTTGGTAACCACGTCGTCCGCACCAGCCGCCAAGGCCGCCTCCATCACCTTATCCTCACTGGTTCCGGCCGGATAGGTCAACACGCCAAGTTTCTTGAACAAATAGGCGACCGATCCGTCGGTTCCAAGATTACCACCGTGCTTGGCGAAAGCATGGCGTACCTCGCCGACGGTACGGGTACGATTGTCGGTAGTGCATTCGACCATCACCGCCACGCCGCCCGGACCATAGCCCTCGTAGCGGATTTCCTCGTAACTGGCCCCCTCAAGCTCGCCGGTTCCGCGCTTGACGGCGCGCTCAATACTGTCCTTGGTCATATTCTGCGCAAGCGCCTTGTCGATGGCCCCGCGCAGACGCGGGTTGTAGGCAGGATCACCACCGGCGGTGCGTGCCGCCACCGTTATTTCGCGGATCAGTTTGGTGAAAATTTTGCCGCGCTTCGCATCCTGTACGCCTTTGCGGAAGCGGATATTGGCCCATTTGCTGTGGCCCGCCATAGAACTCTGCGCTCCTAACTCATTGACTACTAGAGAGTTTTCCGAGCCCGTAAAATGAACGGAAACAGCGCGAAGTCTAACATCGGGAGCGCTGGTTCCCAAACAACGAAGATATGCACCCCGGGCCGAATCGCGCGGCCACACAGCCCCGGTAAAGCCGTCAGCACTTCAAGCTCTGGCGGCAGTGAATTGACCGGTCCGCAGGAAACGCGTGACGGCCTGCGCGACTTGCGTTGAAAGCAACAGGCCAAAGTGGGACACCCTGAAGACTGCACGGTCCTGTGCTTGTGCCAGATACGCTTCAACCAGACCAACCGTTCCGTCAGAAGGCTTGAGCTGCCCTGGCAGGCAACGTCCGAGCCCAACATTGAGAGTTCCCGCAATGGTACCGATTTCCCGCGCAGGCAAAGGCCAGTCCCGCCCCTCACCCGCAGCCAGCGGCAGTAGGCTGTGTCCCAGAATACGGCGCCCCCAACCATAGGTAGCGATCGTTGCAGCCGCATGACTTCCCTGGTGAGGCGAACCGAGCGTGACAATGCGTCCCGGCCGTTGCTGTGGATGGAAGTGAAATAGCGCGCGCACCACGATGCCGCCCAGACTGTAGCCGACGAAGTGCACGATACCGCCCGGGAGCGTTGTCACCAATTGCTGCAACAGATCGGCGTTTTGCCGCAGATTAGAGGCAACGGATCGGTAGGTAAATTCATGAACATCAAATCCGCCATTTCGCAGGCGCCGCGCGAGCGGGGCTAGCACCCACCCCGGCATCCACAGTCCATTTACCAGAATAACCGTTTCGCGCAGCAATTCGCTCGATGGCGTGGCCTTGGCCTCTTTCATGCGAACACTCGCCGCACATCATTCCCCTGAACGTAGGCGGCCGTCAGTGAGTGCCTCCTCGCCGCCCCGGTCGAACCGCTGGAAACCTGCCGCGCGCTGCTACCCGTGTCAGTCGCTGGCACTTTCCATACCTCGGGTTTCTTTTAGCTCGCGCTGGAGCGCGACAAGCGCATCACGGTTGGTCCAGGAAAATGCTCGCTCCGCGGCCTCCCCGAGCGGCATCCACAGATATTCACTGTGTTCCCCGGGGTTGACGCAAATCTGTCGCGGTTCGGGAAGCTCAAGCGAAAAGGTATGTTCGGTATTCTCCGCGGTACCGGGCGCATACTTGTGGCGCCAGTGCGGAAAAAGCACATAGCGATTGCTCTTGTGCCAGTCGCGCAACTCACGCGGCGTCACATCGATCCCCGTCTCTTCGCGCAATTCGCGCACCGCAGTGGCAAGCGGCGTCGCGTCGTTCCATTCCATGCTGCCGGTGATCGACTGCCAGAATTCGGGGAAGTCCGCACGACGCAGCATAAGGGCCTGCCCGTTGCTTGTATAGACGACGACCAGCACAGACTCCGGTCGTTTGTACCTGGCTGGGTCAGTCGCCACTGCTTGCCTGCTCAATGGGCTTACGCAACCTGATATGCAGCTCCCGCAGCTGGGTCTCGTCCACGACGCTCGGGGCATCAGTCAGGAGACAGGAAGCCTTCTGCGTTTTGGGAAACGCGATGACATCACGGATTGAGTCCGCACCGGCCATGATGGCGGCGACACGATCAAGCCCGAATGCTATGCCACCATGGGGCGGCGCACCAAACTTGAGTGCGTCCAGGAGGAAACCGAATTTGGCGCGCGCATCCTGTTGCCCGATACCCAGGAGCGCAAACACCTTTTCCTGCACATCCTCCCGGTGGATGCGGATGGAACCTCCGCCGATTTCCGAACCATTGAGCACCATGTCGTAGGCGCGCGAGACTGCATTGCCCGGATCGACATCAATGCGTTCACGGTCACTTTCTTTCGGTGCGGTGAACGGATGATGCAGCGCCTGCCAGCGCTTGGCCTCTGCGTCGTATTCGAACATGGGAAAGTCCACCACCCACAGAGGCTTCCAAATCTGCTCTATCAGACCGCGGTCATGGCCCAGTTTGAGACGTAGCGCACCAAGGGAATCATTGACAACTTTGGCCTTGTCGGCGCCAAAGAAGATGACATCGCCGGTCGCAGCTCCACAGCGCTGCATGATTGCCGAAAGCACATCGTCAGGAAGAAACTTTAGAATCGGCGACTGCAGTCCGTCGCGCCCGCGCGTCACGTCATTGACCTTAATATATGCGAGCCCTTTTGCGCCAAAGCCCGCAACATAGGCTGTATAGTCGTCAATGTCCTTGCGTGACAGCTGGTCACCTTGCGGCAATCGCAGCGCCGCTACCCGCCCACCAGCGTTATTTGCCGCCTGGGCGAATACTTTGAATTCGACCTGCCTGACAAGGTCGCTGATTTCCACGAGCTCCAGCGGTATCCGAAGATCCGGACGGTCGCTGCCAAAGCGCGCCATGGCTTCGGCGTAAGTCATGCGTGGAAACGGATTGGGCAATTCTACATTCAGCACCGCCTCGAACGCCTTGCGAATCATTTCCTCCATGAGTTGCATGATGCCGTTCTCATCGAGAAAGGAAGTCTCGATATCAAGCTGCGTGAACTCGGGCTGGCGATCCGCACGCAGATCCTCGTCACGGAAACACCGGGTAACCTGGAAGTAGCGTTCGAAACCGGCAACCATCAGAAGCTGCTTGAACAGTTGTGGCGATTGCGGCAGCGCAAAAAAATGGCCCGGGTGCGTGCGGCTGGGAACCAGGTAATCACGCGCGCCCTCCGGGGTCGACTTGGTCAAAACTGGCGTCTCGATTTCAACGAAATCATGATCCTCAAGGTAGCGGCGCAGGGTACGGGTCAATGTATGGCGCAGGAGGATATTGCGGCGCATGCTTTCGCGCCGCAGATCGAGATAACGGTATTTCAGGCGCACGCTTTCGCTGAGTTCCGGTTCATCCAGCTGGAACGGCAAGGGCTCCGACTTGTTCAGGACCTGCAAGTCAGTTGCCACAACCTCGATCATGCCGCTGTGCAGGTGCGGATTTTCGGTCCCCGGTGGGCGCTTGCGCACCTTACCGGTCACCTGCAGTACGTACTCGCTTCGCACGCCCTCAGCAGCGGCAAAGGCCGCCGCATTGTCGGGGTCAAACACAATCTGGGCGAGACCGGCCCGGTCGCGCAGATCGATAAAGATAACGCCCCCATGATCACGACGGCTGTTGACCCAGCCGCACAATTGCACCGTCTCGCCAATCAGGGCGGGATCCAGTTTTCCGCAATAATGACTGCGCATCTTAAGGTTTTTTCCCTATCACAGAGGAACGGAAGGAACGTCAGCGCGATGTGCCAGTGGCGCATGCGATTCTGGAACGCGATTCTACGCCGCGGGCATTTTTTTGTCGTCCGCCCCAATGGCTCCAGCCGAAAGTATCAGCTTGATCCCGGTGTCCACGCTCATTTCGAGTTCAATTGTATCCTCGCGCGGCACCATTAGGAAAAATCCCGAGGTAGGATTGGGGGTCGTCGGCACGAACACGTGAACCAGATTGCGCCCGGTCTTGCTATTGGCCTCGGCTGAACCCTCTCCGGTCAAAAATCCCAGCGTCCATGAGCCGGCTCGCGGATACTCCACGAGAAGCACCTTGCGGAACGACTTGCCGCTGCCACTGAAAATCGTCTCGGTAAGCTGCTTCGCAGCCGAATAGATTGCGCGCACGACCGGGATTCGCGCCAGCAGCTGCTCCCACAGCCTGACCATGTTGCGGCCAAACAGGTTGGTCGCAACCATGCCAGTAAACAACAATACAATCAGCGCCAGCAGCGCACCGAGTCCAGGTATGTTAAAGCCGAAAAGATTCTGTGGCTGAAGTGCCGACGGCAAAAGAAGCAACACATCGTCGACCAGGCCAAACAAAAACTTTAGCAGCAGCACCGTCACGGCGAGCGGCAACCAGACGAGCAGACCGGCGATCAGATAGCGACGCAGATTCTGCATGTCAAAGCCGGCCAGGATGAGTCGGCGTCAGAACCACTAACTGGCGCAACCACAGGTACCGTTTCCGCAGCCATGAGGCTTTTTGCCGGTTTCGGACTCCCCGGAAGATGCGGTTTCGGTTGTCGTCTTGTCCCCGCCCGCGGCGGCTGACGGCTTGGAGCCCCCATTTTTGAAATCTGTCGCATACCACCCGGACCCCTTGAGCTGAAATCCAGCAGCCGAGATCAGCTTCTTGAGGGCAGGTTTACCGCAGCTGGGGCAATCCTTGAGGGTCGGGTCACTCAGCTTCTGGATGGCCTCATGTTCGTAGCCACAGCTTTCGCAACGATACTCATAAATGGGCATAGCGATCCTCCGAAAAAATCGTACCTTCCCCACCGGTATAGGGGCAAAAATTCGAAAAACAATGGGGAATTATAGCCCGAAAGCAGGTTTTTCCCGAATGCCAGGGTTTCGGGCCCTGGGCACCGCGCTTGGGCAGGTAGGACTTCAGGCGATCGGGTGGCTGATATGTCCGCGTTGAGCCGAGGTCAGCAGACGGCGGAATTCGCGGTTGGGCATATGCAACAGCTCGCGATGGTTTCCTCCCTCGAAGTAGATTTCCGGCTGCCCGACCAAGCTGTCGTCAACGAGCATTTCCATGCCATAGGCGTCCCCCAAGGCAGGTACTGCCCCGGTTTCGCAATCCTGGAAGAGCGCCGCCACGGTTTCTTCGGTCGCCAGTCCCAAAGCACGCTTTAGCAACCGGTGTACTTGCCCGAGCTCAAGGCGGCAATTGGCCGGAACAACCGCCATCAGGAATCCAGCTTCGTCTTCTAGAATCACCGACTTGGCGAGCGAGCCTGCGGGCACGTGCGCTGCATGCGCAGTTGCCAGGCTGGACGTGGTGCGATGATGCGGCAGCACTTCGTAATCGATTGCGTTCTGCTCGAGATACTGCCGGACAGTGAGGGCGATACCCATGCTAGTTCCCTTCGCCGGGAAGAAGGATGAGCATACGACCAGACACCGCCGCAAGGCCATACCTCGCTGGAGATAGTCGCGCGCGACCCCGGCGCCATGAGTCATCAGCGTTTCAGCAGATCCTTGAGGTTCGCAAAAGGCTGATTTGTCGCTTCGTCTTTGCCTGCCGGCCCGCCGATTTTCCCAGCTCCCGCCTGATGGTCCAAGTAACGGGCGTGCTCGTTGTCGTGACAGTAAATACACAAATTTTCCCAATTGCTACCATCGAGCGGGTTATTGTCGTGATTATGGTCCTTGTGGTGCACCGTAAGTAGATGCAGATTTTCACGGGTAAAGGCGCGCCCGCAACGCCCGCACACCCAGGGGTGGATCTTGAGCGAAAGCTCGCGATAACCCTGCATGCGGTCTTCCTGTTCCTTGCGCGCCCGCGCCACCAAATTGTCGAGCCGATCTGGCTGAATATTGCCCCCCGGGGGCCTGCGCGGACTTCCCGATTTACCTGCCATGACTTTCACACCTCCTGCTTTGCAACAAAAAACACCCAACCCAGTGCCACCGACATCGACGCGAATCCGACGATATACGCCGCCCACCAGAAGGATCCCGGCCGATAAGCGGCGATGGCACCCATGCCCCCTGCCAGTACACCATAAGCCGGCTGCAGAAAAGACGTCAACACCAGTGCAACGCCAGCGCCGAACGTAAGCAGCGCCGCGGGTCGGGCCCGAAATTTCCGATTTGCCGCCAAAACGGCGCCGCCCCAGAGCACGAACAGTGCAGCAATCATTACCGCTGCTATCCATGGACCCAGCCATGCCCAGGGAATCAGAAACAGGATATCCCATTCACCCCAATGCACAGGCCAGCCAATGAACATCTTGAGCCAGACATAGTAAAAAATGTCCCACAGACCAAATGCATAGACAAAAGCGGCAAATACGCGCACAAACCCGCGCTCTGCGAGCAGCGCTACGCCGAACAACATGACCAAGGTGGCCGCTTCACGCGCAAGCTCCAGCTTCAGGTCGAGAAGGGAGAGCATGCGGGGCGGGAAAATGTCCAGAATATTTTGGGGATAGTAGAGGCGCCGCAGGTAGATCACGACGGCGGCCTCGAGCAATGCCATCGCAATGGCGAAAATCGAAAGCCAAACGATGTTACGTTTCATCTTGTTGCATCCAAAACCTTACGTCAGGGTCGAACACACTGGTCGTAGTCATCCGCACTGACCCGCTGCGGCAGTAAAATATTTCGACTCGACATTCGGAGTCGCACAAAGAATTGCCAAGCACACGACGACCGGCCCTTCTATTTTCAGCGGAAATTATGCTACTTTAGCGCCGTTTTCCGAAACCACACCATCATTCCTGGGAGCGACTCATGGCAACAAAAAGCAAGGCGACGAAGAAACCTACCACCAAATCCGAGATCCTGGCATACATTTCCGACAAAACCGACGTCAAACGCAAGGATGTCAGTGCGGTGTTCGATGAACTCGCCAATCTGATCCGCCGCGACCTCAAGAGCGGCCCGGGTGTCGTAAACGTCTTCGGTTTGATGAAGGTCAAGGTCGTTCGCAAGCCGGCTGTACCGGCACGCAAAGGTATCAACCCCTTTACCAAGGAAGAAGTCATGTTCAAGGCCAAGCCGGCGCGCAATGTGATCAAGGTGCAGCCGCTGAAATCCCTGAAGGACATGGTGTAACACTACCCAGGACTGGCAGAAGCGGCGCGCATTTCCGGACGAAACGCGCGCCGCTCGGGATCAGCAAGCGCGTCGATCAACGGCGCGACAACCACCGCTACATTCCTTGCGGCCAATGGCGTAGCGGCAATCGCTTCTCCGACCTGACAGCAAGATATTCCACGGACCACCCGTGCGGGCCGGCGGTATATAATCGAATTTCTTCCCGTCCGATGTGACGGCATGGCAGACATCATATATTTTTCGGAAAATGAAATACTGCAGCGATTGCGGTGCGCCAGTCAGCCTGAAAATCCCGCCCGGCGATAACCTGCCGCGCTACGTGTGCGATCGCTGTCAGTCCATTCACTATCAGAACCCGAAAATGGTGGTCGGCTGTATCCCCGAATGGGGACAAGAGATTCTGCTATGTCGCCGCGCCATCGAGCCGCGTTATGGCCTCTGGACCCTGCCGGCCGGATTCATGGAAAATGGTGAAACTACGGTTCAGGCGGCTGCTAGAGAAACCCTGGAGGAAGCCAGGGCGGCGGTGGAAATCGGTGAACTGTACAGCCTCTTCAATCTGCCGCACATCAACCAGGTATACCTGATATTCCGTGGACGATTGCTCAATCTCGACTACGCGCCGGGAAGCGAAAGCCTCGAAGTCGAGCTGTTCCGCGAAGAACAGGTTCCGTGGGACGAATTGGCCTTTCCGGTGGTGGCGCAAACTTTACGGCATTTCTTTGACGATCGCCGCCGGGGAGAAATGTCGTTTCATTTAGGCGACATTATCAAATCACCGCCTGGCGGCAATTCCAAGTAAGGTCCTTTGCGGCAATTCCCGCGAACCTACTGAATCTTGTAAGTGTGCACGCCCTTCATCGCTGCCAGTGCCGTGTGCATCGTCGTCGTTGCGCGCACAGCGACGACAGTCTCCACACCGGCGGTCGTCGAATAAAAATATTTGCTGTCCAGAGTCATGCCGGCGCGCCACGCTTCTTCCACCAGCATTTCAAGATAGGACTGCAGGTGCCTCGCCGTATACTGATTGGTGTCGTGGAACGTGACCACGATCGGGTAATGGCCGTCAACTAGCGGGACTTTGCCTTCTACAATTCTTCGGTACATGTTGCGCAGATCGACGCGCATGCGGTTACGCGCATGGCGATTAATGATGACTCCGTGTACCTTGCCGTCGCCAATCGTCACGTCATCGAGCAGCATGCGCAGACCGTGCTCCTGGTACCCGGTGAGCGTGCGCGCATTGAATGCCCAGTACGGCGGACGCACGAACTGTGGGGCTGCGCCGGTAACACGCTTGATGTCTGCGATACCGAAACGCAAGGACTGCACGAATTCGGGCCACGGCATCTGCGTATGATTTATATGCCCGCGCGGGCTGCCACTGTGCAGCGCAATGATATCGCCCTCGGCATGCTCACGCCGCAGCAGTGCTTGCCCTATTGCAGTACCGCCACCGTTCGAATTTCGCGTCTGGACAAAAAATACCGCCTTGATGTTCGGCTGAACCACATTGTTTTTGAGCTGATCGAGGATAGACGCGGTGGGATTATCCTTGGGTACTGCACTGGGTCCATCGTCGAAAGTCATGAGAAAACGCACCAGTACCGGGCGTGCCGGTTGCTGCAACAGATCCTGAGCCACAAGCATGCGCGGTAAACACACTGCGACCATGCAAATCGCAGCCAGCATGAACCGCTCTTTCCCCAGTTTCAAAGACATATTGATGGAGCGTCCGAAGTAATTTTGTTTGCGTCGTCTTATTGCGGCTCGCCGTGCGGCCTGCGGCTGAGTGAATTAAATCCGCCCTGCAGCACATAGACCTCGAATCCGCGTTGACCCATAATAAACGCGGCAGCCGAGCTACGACTGCCGGTGTCACAGTAAACGACGTATTTCCGATTTCGATCAAGATTTGCGAGTTCGGCACGTAGTCCGGCGAGCGGCAAGTTGATGCTGCCGCGAACGCTGCCATTGCGATGTTCGCTTTCGAGCCGCACGTCTATCAGCGCGGCACCGGACTTTACCATTTCCACACCCTCGCGCACATCAATCCAATTAAGCAGCGGGGCCTTGAGCAACGCTTCGAAATCAGTCTTCGCGAGGCGCATAAGCGTACCGTCGCACAACATCGCAACTGTGGCATTGCGCGGCGCGTTCGATACCAGCGCCTCCTCTCCAAAACTATCTCCTTCTCCAAGGTCGGCCAGTACTGTAGCGGCGTTATTCGGCGACGGCATACGCACTACCCGGCAACGCCCGCGTTTGACGATATAAAAGTAATCCCCCGCCTCACCTTGCCTGATCACGATCTGCCCCGACTTGACTGGGATCTCCTCGAGTCGCACAAAAAGCGTCTCGATATGCGCTGGCGGCAACTTGAGAAAAGTGTCGGTCTGAAGGATTTTCATCATCCATCCTTTGTCGTCCGCATCACTGCCGAATTCGGTCACTTCAATACCGGATACTTGGTCCCAGGTCAGCATGGTATCGATCATCTGCGAATCGAGGCGCAAGATTGTGACCGCCGTCTTGGCAATCCCCGAAAACTGGCGTGGCTTGAGATTGGAAAGGGCGTAATTCGCCTCATCCGACTGCGCCAAGACGCTTCGTTTGAAACTGCTGGTGTGCGATTCGAGGATGACCTCTCCCGATAAAAGATAGATCGAGATCGGATCGCTGTCACCTTCAAGGAATAGCGTCGTGCCGGCGACGTGGGTTTGAACCACCGACTGCCGCGCGAGCTTATCCAGATTTTCCGGATTGATTGAGTTGAGCGGCACTAGCATGCGTAGCTGGCCGGCGGTAATTGGCAGGGTGACTGCGTTCATGTATTCCGGCTGGTAAACCCGATTTTTTGGCCGCCAGGACTATAACAACACCGCATTGCGCGGGCAATTTTCCGGCACTGGCGGATCACCCTGCATTGCGCGGGCCCGGCCTCGCCGACCCATTGATCCGATTCACAAATCCATGGCGCGGACCCTTTCGGTGCCGACAGCCGCGCCGGCCGCCCTGCCGCAGCGCGCCGCGACAGGATCATCCGATAACAACTTTTAAGCTCATTCCAATTCGCTGCGGTGGAACCTGCAAATCCGATTAAGGATGGCGTAAACCAACACCCAGGGCACGACGTCCATGCGCCGGCCCCGGGTTTTGATTCAAAGTTCCTTTTCGGAGCGCGATGCAATGCCAGCGAGCTCGTGGCATTGCGGCCGGATCCAGTCTCAGATTTGCGCTAGGCCAGACTTATTCTGCATTTGCCTCATCAGATCTCCAGAATGGCAGAAATGAACCGGTGCCGCCGACTATCATGGTTAGAACCACCAGCTTCGATCCGTTGTGATTGGTCGGTGAGAATGAGACATAGAACCCGCCCAGATCCAGATGATTGAAGGTCTCCAGGGCGTCAATCAAATCTTCACGCGTTAAATCCGGCCCGGCTCGGCGCAACCCTTCTACGAAAGCCTTTGCGGCGATATATCCTTCGAGGTTATTGAAGGAAGCCACGCTTCCTGGATGAATCTCTTTGAGCGCACGTTTGAACTCAGTGGTAATGCCATAAGCCAGATCATCATAATAAGGGACAACCTGGGAAACAATCACACCGTTACCGATTGCGCCCAGCTCGCTGGCCAGCGGCTCACTACCGACGAACGAAACGTTGAGAAACGTCGTGTTCGGGCTTATCGCCGAGTACTGCTTGATGAATTCGGCGCAGGATTTGTAAGCACTGATCATGATCACCGCGTCCGGACTGGCAGCGCGGATCTTGTCGACCGCGTCGGCAACGTCAATGGTATTCCTCTCAACTGTGCCTGTGGCGACAATCTTGAGATTGCGGCGGTCCATTGCGCGAGTAACTCCGGCCAATCCTGCCTGACCATAGGAGTCGTCCTGATAAAAGACGGCGATCTTGGTTTTGTGCTGATAGGTAAGCCAGTCGACGAGCTTCTCCGTCTCGTCGAAATAGCTAGCACGAATATTGAATACATACCGATCCAGCGGTGTACGCAATCCCTGCGCGCCGGTGAACGGAGCAAAGAACGGTATCTTTGCTTTATTCACAATCGGCATGACGGCGTAACTGGTGGGCGTACCTACATAGCCGAACAACGCGAACACCTTATTGACCAGTTGCTTTGTGTTGCTGACGGCGCGATCCGGCTCATAACCATCATCCAGTGAGATAAGTTCAATTCTCCGGCCATAGACGCCGCCTTGACGGTTAACAAGATCAAAATATGTTGTCGCGCCTTCGCGCATCGCTTGCCCGAGCTTGCCTGCTGGTCCGCTGAAAGCGGCGGATTGGCCGAGCAAGATCGTGTCACTGGTAACGCCAGGGGTATTGGTCCCTGCTAGAGCAATGGTTGCTGTTGCGTAGAGAATAAAGCCGAAAATCAGGATCGAGCGGCGTGATGCTTGGGTCATAGAACCTCCTTGTCTCAGGTTTCCATCTTGACCTGCATAGTGCTGCAATCCCTCCCCGTCGATTATTGAGTTGAAACATGCCACATTTTTTGGGTGACATGATTTAAAGCTAGCAGAATTTTTTGAAGACGATTTTCCCAATCGCCTAACTGTCTGGGCGGTAAGCGAGCACTTAGTTACTTAGGCATTAGTCAACCAGACCATTCAGGACTGGATTGCGTATACCATCTACGCGGCAGCTGCAGTTCGAGGGCTAACGCTGATTACGCTGCATTTTGCCGAATCATGACGATCACTTCAGGCAAAGAGAACATCAACAACAAAAAACCCCCGGCAGCACGAGCTACCGGGGGATTCTTTTACTATCTCAACTCTAGTTGGGTGCTAGAACGGGATGTCGTCGTCGAAATCCTCGGCGGCTGGAGCGCTCTTGCCACCACCCATACCCGCCGAAGCGGCGGCCGGCATCCTGCTTTCACTGGACGAGGACTGATCCATGTCGGCATCCGCCGGCACACCCCGACCTTCACGTGATCCAAGCATCTGCATCTCACCAGCAACGATTTCTGTGGTGTATCGGTCCTTTCCTTCCTTGTCCTGCCACTTGCGTGTTTGCAATCGTCCTTCAACATAAATCTGCGCGCCCTTTTTCAGATACTCGCCTGCGATTTCCGCGAGGCGCCCGAAAAAGACAACACGATGCCATTCTGTCCGCTCCTGTTTTTCGCCGCTGACCTTGTCTTTCCATGACTCCGAAGTGGCCAGCGTGATATTGGCGACTGCGCCGCCGTTGGGGGAATAACGGACTTCTGGATCCTTGCCGAGATGGCCTACCAGTATGACCTTGTTGATGCCGCGTGCCATGTGCCATTTCTCCTATGGTTGACCACAGAGCTTAACGAGATTAGAACCTGCAACCGATTCTCTGTGGTATTGGGTGAGAGGCTATCTTAGCCGGAAGGTCGTAAAAGGTAAAAGCCCGAGCAGCAACCTCGAAACAGACCCTTAAAAAGGGCTGCAAACTGCCCGAATCCTTGTGTCGCCGATTCGGCGGCGGCACAAAAACAATGTCTAATATGCCAAAAGGAGTCAGACTTTAAAGCAACTCGGTGCAGACCCAAGAAACGGTCAAACGCGCTCTCCATGTTGCGCTCGATTGAATCAATCATTGCCGACCATCGTGCGTACCGAACTCCTGCACTCGATTTGGTAGATCATGTCATTAAGGCCGGAAACCCCGCTCATTCAGACACTTATCAACACCATTGAGGCCAGACGATCGAATTCAATGCAACCCCGCGCGATAGCATTGCGGCTAGCACTGATTCGAATTGTCGACTAGCCGATGGGCATGACTGAGATTTTCTGCACCCGATTTTGCTTAACCAATTGGCGCAGGAAGTCCTAAGTGGTGGCATATGGAATTCCATCCACTACTTCTGTTGTCCCTTCATCAGCCGACTTCGCAGCTGACCGTCTTCCTATTGCGTTCGCCCAGCTGTGTAGATGGTGATATTCGCTCAAGTTGATTCCAGCTATGTCTTCCAAAATAATCGTCCATGGGTATATTGCAATATCCGCGATCGAATACCGCCCACACAGGTGCTCCCGTCCCGTCAGCTGCGAGTCCAGGATCGAGCAGTATCGTGCGAGCTTGTCTTTGTAGCGCTGAAGATGGATTTCCGGCACATCATCGCCGGCGTAGAGCATGTAGTAGTAGAGTTCCCCCATGGAAGGTCCAATGTTCGCAGCTTCGAACAACAACCACTTCGCCACCTCGCCCCGACCACTCAAGTCGTGAGGCAAAAGCTGCTTGGTCTTTTCCGCCAGGTAATAAAGTATTGCCGCGGACTCAAAAACAGCGCTGCCGGTGTCTTCATCGACAATTGCCGGCACCGTAGCATTCGGATTGATAGCAAGAAAATCGTCTGCGTGCTTCCCGTCACCGCCCTTTTCCACGTGCCTGATCCTATATGGCAGTCCGACTTCCCTGAGCATAATCGTTATCTTGCGGACATTCGGGCTGGCGCTTTTCATCGTGTACAAATTAATCATGGGTTTACCTCGGACTTGGTTAAAGGCTCGCCCAACGACAGATTTCAAACAGCAGAAGATGGGCGGACCGTGCCGCACCCGGCTGCTTTGGCGTGGTCGGCATTCATAGTAATGACATTCTTGCCGAAGTGCACTGGGCTTGCCCGTTAGGCACGAGCGGCGCGGCGTCCTCAATCGAAAATTCACGGTCTATACTCGCCGCGTTGCGGGTGGCATCGCCCAACTTCGCGTGGCCTTCCTGGCACAGAGGCATGACTTCCTTGAGCCGATCAGGGTTGGCAGCCAGGGAGTCGACCGGGTCCATCGGCGCAGCCTTCCCGCAAGCCGCCAGCGCCAGGATCATCGGCAGCACGCAGGTCCTCTTCATGTCACGTCCCCCTGCGTAGTGGGATGAGCACGCCGAACTTCACGGGGGTTCGTTCCGAACTGTTGTCTCGACCGGATTGAGCCGGTCGATGAAATGGCCCAACTGTGCGGACGGTTCGATGTCGGGCCGCAGCTGGTACGTCGTGAACATGGATGAACGCCCGGCCAGCGGGCGTGCCACCACACCGGGGCGACGGCAGACCTCGATCTCCGTCGCACTGATCAGGCTCGCCCCGTAGCCTGCGGCAAACAGCGCGAATAAAAGCTCATCGGTGTCCGGTTCCTCTTCACGGCACTGCGCAAGCAGTGCGGCAGGCCGCGACGAGGCGACGCCATCTGACAACGCGATGCGCAACGTACCCCGGTAGCCTGTGGCAGCCGCTTTGGCGCTGGCCTTGGCCTGCTCCACTGCCGACAGCACGCGCCGTGTTTCGTCAAGAAACACCTGCCCCACCCAGGTCAATCGCGTGCGGCGTGCGCTAGAACAACTGCGTCCCGAGATCATATTCAAGATCCTTGATGGCTCGCGACAGCGGCGATTGATCGATGTGCAGCCGCTCAGCCGCATGCGGTCCCGACGTTTCCGTCAAGGTGGCCAGCCAATTACGCAGCACAGCCACCGCTTTTACCGCCACCCGACATGCAGCAGGACAAGCGATTGTGTCTTGGCGTCTGCTGGTGGGCCCATCACAAACCAGCCGCTCATCCTTTTGGGGAGACCGACAACAGCCGACCACGGAAGGTCGCGATCGGCTGTTTTCAGAAAGTCCAGCTGGAACTCTGTGAGGCTCGCTGTGTACCAGCGGCCCCGGGAACAATCAGCGCCCGGCGGGACTTAGTAAAACGATAGTGAGCATCCCCAGTACGGCGACGATACTAAGCATCTTCAAGGTCGTGCAAATGCCCGCTGCGCGCGCAGCGAAGGCCTGTCGTCTCGGCAGGCGACGCAGCACATAGAGAAGAAAGATGTTTTCGATGTAGTCGAAGCATGCGGCGGCGATGGCCATCGCACACACAACGCTGGCGGCCCCGGCGGCTGCCGGGTGTGCCGCAGCGGCTAGGTCGCCGAGCAAGAACAACAGAGCCCCGTACACCGCGGGGAAGATCATGTCAGCCATCAGCATGTGCCGGAACGAACGGACGCCGTCGCGACCGTAAAGTTGCAACAGGCGGTACAGAGTATCGGGGCTATATCCCGGCCGCACGTCCACCTGCAGTTCGCCGAGCGCGCGGCGGCGCAGCGCCAATACGCCACCTGGGAGAAACCAGAATCCGCCGAGGAAGCCGAGTGTGACAATGCCGAGCACCTGGGCGAGTAGCGTCTCGTTGATTGCCATGCTGGTTAAAGCTCCTGGATGCTCGTGCCGGGCACGAGCAAGGCGAAACTCGCGCCAAATGCCTGCACTGGTGTGCGAGCGCCGACGCGGGGCGCTTGCAGCTGCAACTCCAGGGCGCGCACCGCAGCGGCAGCGGCCGCGCGATAGCCCTCGCCGGTCTCTAGCATGGCGGCGACGCGCTCGCCCGTTGCGTTGCCGGCCTCCACCCACACGCGCGAGCGCAGCGCCGCGATCGCGGCGGCTGATGGGCTGGCCATGGCCGTGTTCGCTGCTCGCACGGCTTGCCGCATCAGCAGCTTGCCGAGCAAGGGTCCGGCGCTACGCATCAGCGCGGCGGCGGCGCGCGATAGCGGGATGCCCGCGACAATATTGAGGATGCCGGTGGAGCGCTGCACGGCCAGCAGCTCGGCGAGTGGCGCTGCGGCGAATCTTATCTTGGGCGCATCGGCACCTGGCGCGCGCCAGGTAGAGAAGGCCAGCGCACGTTTGCGCAGGGAGCCCTGGTAGATTTCGCGCCCGCCGGCTGCAATCGCAGCGGCCGTGCTCAGCTGCGCGCCGCGGCTGCGTGCTCCGGTTTGCGTGGCAAGCGAAAGGCGTAGCCAAGTCGCGTCGGGCAGGCGCAGCGCCAACTGCGCAGCCAGGCATTCTGCGAAAACAACACCGTAGCCAACGCCTGCAATGACGGCAATGCCCGCAGTGCGCGCCTGTGCGTCGCAGGCCAGTGCTGCGCTGAAGTCCTCAATCTCACCGTTGACATCCAAATACGAGCAGCCCGCTTCGAGACAGGCTGCGCGCATCGGTTGCCCAGTTAACTGGTATGGACCAGCCGCAAGTAGTACAGCGCTAACGCGGGACAGAGCCGTGCGCAGCGCCGCGCCGTCATCGAGCGGCAGCGGCAGAGTGCTCAGGCCGGTCGCCTGTCCCAGCGCGGATAGCTGCGCGCTGTCACGTCCGGCCAGCACCGGGCGATGGCCGCGGCGCAGGGCTTCGTCGAGAATCAGCCGTCCGGTGCTGCCGTAAGCACCGTAGAGCATCCAATTTGATCGTGTAGGGATAGTCATCGGGTGGCGCGGCGTTGTGCAGGGGGCATGGCTGGCGGAGCGCTCAGGCTGCGTAGAACCAGACGGTGAACGGCATCGAGATGGCTGATCGCCGGACTCGGGATTTCGTTGAAATTCAGCTGACGTGCGAGCTGTCCCAGCAGACCGAGCACGGCCGCCAGCAGCAGCTTTGGATCCTCGTGCGCGTCGACCACGCATTGGGCGACGCCGACATCCAGCAGCGCGCGAAAATGCGCAATCAGCGACTGACGCCGCAGCGTGGCGGACAACTGCGGCCAAAAGCGACGCAGCGTCTCCTGCAAGAACAACGCTGCCTGCAAATCCTCGTCGAAGAAGCGCAGATAGGCCGCCAGCGTGGCGCGCAGCTGATCGGCAAACGGACTCTCGTTCACCGCTGGCAAGCTGCCGCGGAACCGGCGGAAGATGCGCTCAAATAGGTATAAACCCAACGCCTCCTTGCCGGAAAAATGCCGAAACAACGCAGGATTGGTGAGGCCGGCGGCGGCGCCGATGGCGCGCACGCTAGTGCCTTCGATGCCCTTGCTGGCGAACAGCTCAAGCGCCGCGGCGACGATCGCGCGCTTGCCAGGTGCATCGTCGGGATCGAAATAGCTGCGGCCTGAGGTGTCTGGTTTCATGGGATCGATGTTAGCGAGTGCTAATCGTGGCGTCAAGCTGCCCATTCCGCCTCAATTGAGTCGGTCGACTGCCGGTGGGCGGGCGTTTTCGGGCGAGCGTTTCAATCGCGTCAATGGCTGCAGCTGGTTGGCTTCGGGTAGGCGGGCGAGGTTGTTGAACGTGATATGCCCGCCACACGACTGCCATGTCGCGCCCACCCTCTTAAACCGACTCATGCGCGGTGAACCCGGTGCCGGTTGCGCATGAGATCGCTATCGCGCGAAGCGCGACGTGAGGGGCGTGTGCAGGTGATTCGTCTTCGCCGGGCGGGTCGAACCTACGACGTGATCGCCGAGCCGACGGGGTTGAGGCGCACAAGCGTGTTCAACATCTGCAAGCGCCATGCGGCCGGGGGGCTAAGGCGTTGCACGACGCGCCGGGCAGGAACAAGTTTGGCGAAAGGCGGCTGCTGAGCGCAGCGCAGGAATTGGCGGTGTGCCAGCTGATCACGGACAAGACGCCCGACCAGTTGAAGATGCCCTACGCGCTGTGGCCGCGCACGGCGGTCGGCGAACTCGTGGAGCAGCGCTACGCAATCCGGCTGGCGGTTCGCACGGTGGGTCTGTACCTGTCGCGCTGGGGTTTCACGCCGCAAAAGCCGATGCACGGGGCCAACGAACAGTCGGCGACGGCGGTAAGGAAGTGGCGCGACGAGCAACACCTGCAAATCGAGGCGCGCGCCAAGCGCGAGGGAGCCGAAATTCATTGGGGAGACGAAACCGGATTGCGCAGCGACGACGTGCGCGGCCGCAGCTACGCACCGCTGGGGCAGACGCCGGTAGTCCGCGTCAAGAACAAATGACATGGGCTCTCGGTGCTTTCCATGGTTACCAACCGCGGCACCATGCGCTGGAAAATCTTCGATGGCGTGCTCAACGCCCGCATCCTGATCGATTTCATGAAGCGGCTGGCCAAGGACGCCGACCGCAAGGTCTGCCTGATCCTGGACAACCTTTGGCCGCACCACAGCAAGCCGGTGAAGGAGTGGCTGGCCAAGCACCATGACGACATCGAGGTCTTCTGTCTGCCGAGCTATAGCCCGGACCTGAACCCGGACGAGATGGCCAACGCCGATCCGAAGCAGGCCGTCACCAAGCTGGCGCCCGCACGCACGAAGCTGCGGCTCGTCGAGGCGACCGCCCGGCATCTGCGCAGCGAGCAACGCCAGCCCGAGCGGATCATGCGCTACGTCGAACACGACCCGGTTCGCTATGCAGCCTGATTCAACTTGGTTCATGCCGACTCAATAAAGGCTTACCCAACGACAGATTTCAAACAGCAGAAGAAGGGCGGGCTGTGCCGGACCCGGCTGCTTTGGCGTGGTCGGCATCCATTGACGGGATGGTAAGTTTGGCCGAAGGAAGGCAAGTTAAATCTCCCTTTGCCAGCTCTACTGGGCAGAACTGCCAACGTCCCTATTTCAGGCATTCGTAGGATGCAGATTCTGATCGAAATGCGCCAATGATCCCTTGGCCCAAACGCGCCCTGTCACTTTTTAGGCCCACTCATATTCTGCAAATAGCGGCCGTCAACCATTGGCGACAGATGGCAAGGCACCAGGAGTGCGGGGTCATCGATGCAAGACGGGGGTCTATTGGCCAACGCACCATCAACACTTTGAGCGTCGAACTGATTGATAAGGAACAAGTCAGCGAATAGCGCCAAATTCACCATGTGCCACTGAACGGTAACTGGAAGTCTTAAATAAAAATGACGGCAATTCTTTCGACAGCACAAGCGACAAACGGAACGCCATTCGCTCGAATAGCGGGCGTTAAACACATGCACCTGTCAGGTTTGGGTTAACTGGCTGCCAATATGGATTGAAAGCGAAAGTCGCAAAGCGGAACTTGCAGGCGTTGAATAGGATAGCCGGCGGCAGTCAACTTGTCCGGTACGGGTCCTAAACCGGGTTCACGCTCATTGGGGATCAAGGCAAACAGCGACGGTTGCTGGCGGCGTAACCATCCGCATCAGCAGCCACCCGCGCGGGTGCAGGCGCCGCGCGTCGAAAGGATCAAGAAACGGCAAACTGCTCGAGGCTCTTTTCGTCCAACAGATGCCTGTCGATCTTGAGGTAGGCGACCCCTTCCTCGGCAATGACAATGGCCTCTGCCACGCCTGGGATGCCGGACAGCTTGCGCGCCAGGTGCTCGGCAGCCGAGGGTGTCTGCTCGCCCACGCGCAACTGGCGCGACGCGAGCAGCTTCGGCTCAGACATGGTCACAGCCAGAATCCACCACACGACCAACAAGCCCGTGGTTGCGAGAAATACGGCGCCAATGCCGTATGCTCCGTACAGGGCACCTGCAAGGGTCGCGCCGGTGAAGGCACCAAAAAACTGCGAACTGCTGTAAACCCCAATGGCCGCGCCCTTGCTTTCGATCGGCGCGATACGCGACACCAAACTTGGCAACATGGCTTCGAGCAGACTGAAGGCGGCGAAGAAGAGAAAAAGCCCGGTGATCAACCCGATGGCCGTCTGGTTCAAAAAGTAAAACACCAGCTGCGTCACCACCAACAGTGTGATTGCCCCCGTCAACACCACGCGGGTGCGCCGCTTGCGGCTTGCCATCATCAGAAATGGAACCATAGCGATGAAACCGCCCACCATGATCGGAAGATAGAGCTCCCACTGGCGGCTCGCGCCAAGACCCAGATAGCGCACGATGACTTGTGGCACCACTACAAAAATGGCTGTCATAACCAAATGCAGGACAAATATTCCGGCATCCAGACGCAACAACTGGAAATTGGTGAGAATTTTGGCGAAATCGGCACGTGCGGAGCGCTTCTGCCGCTTCAGGACGCGCACAGGCTTAGGCACCAGAAACAGCACGACGGCCACCGCGATTCCTGACAGGATAGCGGTCAGCATGAAAATTCCCGGGACGCCGATTAGACCGTCGAGCACGGGGCCGATGGTCAGCGACAGAATGAAAGTGGCACCGATGGTCATGCCAACCACGGCCATTGCCTTGTTGCGCTGTTCCTCGCGCGTGAGATCCGCCACGAGCGCCATAATCGCGGCCGAGATCGCACCGGCACCTTGAATTGCGCGTCCGATGATGACACCCCAGATGCTGCCGGTACTGCCGGCGATCAGACTGCCAATGGCAAAGATTATTAGACCGCCTGCAATTACCGGTTTGCGTCCGATGCGGTCGGAGAGCATCCCAGATGGTATCTGCAGTAGCGCCTGGGTAAGACCATAGGCACCAAGAGCAAGTCCCATCAACAACGGCGTGTTTCCCTTAAGTTTGTGCGCATACAGGGCAAATATCGGCAGGATCACAAACAGGCCAGTCAGGCGCATCGCATAGATACTGGAGAGAAGAGCGAGCGAGCGGCGCTCAAGCGACGTCATGGGGATATTTTTCAGGGCCATGTTTTGAGTTTTGGCAGAATTGCAGATTGGGCTTATATTAGCATGTTCTACCGAAACCGGGAACGATCATGGAAAACCCACCCCATGTTAGTGGGTATTTGCGCATCCGCGGAGCACGCACCCACAACCTCAAGAACATCGACGCCGATCTGCCACGTGATCGGCTGATCGTCATCACGGGGCTTTCGGGTTCTGGCAAATCTTCGTTGGCGTTCGACACTCTCTATGCCGAGGGCCAACGGCGTTATGTGGAATCGCTGTCGGCTTACGCCCGCCAGTTTCTTTCCATCATGGAAAAACCGGACGTGGACCTCATCGAAGGATTGAGTCCGGCCATCTCCATCGAACAGAAGTCGACCTCTCACAATCCGCGATCCACTGTCGGCACAGTGACTGAGATCTACGATTATCTGCGCCTGCTTTACGCGCGCGTGGGCGAACCACGCTGTCCGGAACACGGTTTAGCGCTCGATGCCCAGACTGTCAGCCAGATGGTCGACCACATCATGACTCTGCCCGAGGGAACGCGGTTGATGCTCCTTGCTCCGGTAGTGCAGGAACGCAAGGGCGAGCACGTGCAACTCCTGGAGGGGCTGCGGTCGCAGGGCTACGTACGCGCCCGGGTAGACGGTCAGGTGGTGGAACTCGACCAGGCACCGGACCTGGAAAAAAACCACAAGCACACAATCGAGGCCGTGGTCGACCGAATTGTAGTGCGCCCAGGGCAGGAACAACGGCTCGCCGAGTCACTGGAAACAGCGTTGCAGCTGGGCGATGGCGTGGTGCGAGCCGCGACCTTGCCGGAAGACGATGCAAGACCGGCCGAGGAACATCTGTTTTCCGCCCGCTACGCCTGTCCCAATTGTGGTTACAGCCTGTCCGAGCTGGAACCACGTCTGTTTTCCTTCAATAACCCGGCCGGCGCCTGCCAGACCTGCGACGGCCTCGGCGTACGTCAGTTCTTCGATCCGCAACGCGTCGTGAGTGATGCCACGCTCAGCCTGCCTTCGGGAGCCATCCGCGGCTGGGATCGACGCAATGCATTTTATTTTCACATGCTTGAATGCTTGGCCAAGCATTACAAGTTCGATCTCGATGCGCCGTACGAAGAGCTTCCGGCACATGTACGCAAGTCGATTTTGTACGGCAGCGGTGAAGAACTTATCAGTTTTACGTATCTGAACGATCGCGGCGGTGCGCAGCGCCGCAAGCATCCCTTTGAGGGTGTCATTCCCAACATGGAGCGGCGCTATCGCGAAACTGATTCGAACACGGTCCGTGAAGAACTCGCCAAATATCTGGGTTCACAACCATGCCTGGATTGTCAGGGAAGCCGGCTGCGCGTTGAGGCGCGCAATGTGTTTATCGCCGATCGTGCGATCCATGAGCTCACGGGCATGCCGATCGCCATGACACTGGCCTTCTTTCGCGACCTGGTGTTGAGCGGGAAACGTCGCGAAATTGCCGACAAGATTGTCAAGGAAATTCACAATCGCCTGGGCTTTCTGGTTGATGTAGGTCTCGACTATCTGACTCTGGCGCGTTCTGCCGAAACGCTTTCGGGAGGCGAAGCACAACGCATTCGCTTGGCATCCCAGATCGGCGCAGGTCTGGTTGGTGTCATGTATGTGCTGGACGAACCGTCCATCGGGCTGCATCAGCGCGACAATGCCAGGCTGCTCGATACCCTGCGCCACCTGCGTGACGCGGGCAACACAGTGATCGTCGTCGAGCATGATGAGGACGCGATCCGCGCCGCGGATTATGTCCTCGACGTGGGCCCGGGCGCGGGGGTGCATGGGGGGCAGATCGTTGCTCAAGGGCAACCTGAGGAAATTGCACGCAATCCGGCTTCCGTTACCGGACGTTATCTGGCGGGGACTGAATATATCGAAGTTCCTCCACTGCGCACACCGAACGATCCCGCGCGCCAGCTGGTGATCCGCGCTGCGACCGGCAACAATTTGAAGGCGGTTGATGCGTCGATTCCTATCGGACTTCTCACTTGCGTGACGGGTGTGTCCGGCTCGGGAAAGTCGACCTTGGTAAATGACACGCTTTTCGCATTGACCGCACGCCACCTTTACGGAAGCAACCTCGAGCCCGCACCGTGCGCGGGCATCGATGGCCTTGATCAATTGGACAAAGTGGTGGATATCGACCAGAGCCCGATCGGGCGGACGCCACGCTCCAATCCCGCGACCTACACCGGACTCTTTTCGCCGCTTCGCGACCTGTACGCCGCCACGCCGGAGGCGCGAGCGCGCGGCTATACCGCGGGTCGCTTTTCATTCAACGTACGCGGCGGGCGTTGCGAAGCTTGTCAGGGCGACGGGCTTATCAAAGTGGAGATGCATTTTCTGCCCGACATCTATGTTCCGTGCGATGTGTGCAAGGGCAAGCGTTATAACCGCGAGACCCTGGAGATTCGCTACAAGGGCAGGACTATCCACGAAGTGTTGAACATGACTGTGGAAGAGGCGGCGGCATTCTTTGATGCTATTCCGGTAATCAAGCGCAAACTTGATACCCTTCTTGACGTTGGCCTGTCGTATATCACGCTTGGCCAGAGCGCAACGACGCTGTCCGGGGGCGAGGCCCAACGCATCAAGTTGTCGCGCGAACTGTCCAAGCGTGATACCGGCCGAACTCTCTACATACTGGACGAGCCAACTACCGGCTTGCATTTTCACGATATCAAGCAGCTGCTGGCGGTGCTTCATCGCCTTCGCGACCACGGCAATACGGTGGTCGTGATCGAGCACAACCTGGATGTCATCAAGACTGCCGACTGGCTGATTGATCTCGGACCGGAGGGTGGTGATGGCGGCGGTCGCATCGTGGCCGTCGGTAGTCCGGAAGCGGTCGCGTCACATCCGGCCTCGCATACCGGAGAATTCCTGAAGCCCGTGCTGGAACGCGCTCGCTCGCAACAGGTTCGGCGCAGAATCGGCTGACTGCAAGCGTAGCCGGGTGCTTGCTGCCTGAGTGTCTTTGGTGTTCTTGCCCTAACGCAACTCCAGCGGATCACCGATGCGCAAACCGAGAAGGTCGGCCGCGCTACCCTGATTTACGGCAATTTCCACGAGTCCGCTCGAATTGCAGTACCAAAAAGCGCACCCATGGGCTACCGCGCTGAAAGTAGCAGCGTAGGCAAGATCTCTGCCATGGACAAGCAGAGCACAACGCTTGTCTGCTCGTTCCGCCAACAGACCCGTCATGGCATTGCCAAACGCATCTATGTAGATTACTTCTGCCAGACAGTCCGGCCACTTTGCTGCCTGTCGCGGCGTCGGCGTTAACAGTCGCGATTCCGGCAATTCCCCCTTGCTGAGTGCTGCCGCGACGGGCGCGAACAGGTCGCGTCCGTGAAACGAAGTCGATAATTGCGGCGGGCGCCACAGAATTTCATGGCACTCGACGCGTGCAGCGCGCTGTTCAACGATCTGGAAGAGCCCGTTGTCCGGTCCGACGTACCAGCGGTCATCGGCGCGCATAGCGACCGCCCGGCGCTCGCTGCCGACGCCTGGGTCAACGACGCACAAAAACACTGTGTCTTTGGGGAATGCTTCGACAAGACTAGGCAGGAGATAGGCTGCAGCGCGAACGGCATGGCGCGATACGTCATGCATCAGGTCGATGACCCGTTCATCCGGTGCGGCCAACGCCAACGCGGCATGCAACTGGCCTACATACGGGCCGTTCCAGCCAAAGTCAGTGAACAGCACTATCATGGGTAAAATACTAACAGAGGTGCTCGTTGCATACAGCGCAAAAACAAAGGGCCGGGATCAACCCGGCCCTCGTGATACTGCGCTTGGCGTCTACTCAGGCAGTGCCGGCGGCTTCCGACGCCTCGGCCTTCTTGCGCGAGCTCGCCTTCTTTTCGCCCTTGACCTTGCCCGCCGCTTTCGCCTTGGTTGGCTTGGATTCCTCGGCTACTTCACCCGCCTCGCCATCTGGACGATCGACAAGCTGCACCAACGCCATTGGCGCGGTATCGCCGGTACGGTATCCAAACTTGAGTATGCGCAAGTATCCGCCCGGCCGGTCTTTGTAGCGCACTCCCAGTACGTCGAACAGCTTGGTGACGGCATCCCGGTCGCGCAGGCGCGAGAAGGCAAGACGGCGGTTTGCGACGCTTGACGTCTTGGCCATAGTGATCAGCGGCTCGGCAACTCGCCGCAGTTCCTTCGCTTTGGGAAGGGTGGTGCGAATCTGCTCATGCCGGATAAGCGACGCAGCCATGTTTTTGAACAAAGCTTCGCGATGGCTGCTGGTGCGGTTCAGCTTGCGACCGCTCTTGTGATGACGCATTTCTTATACCTCTTCCGTCAAGCGGATTCCTTTTCCGGAGATTTGCCCTTGAGCGATGCCGGGGGCCAGTTCTCGAGCTTCATGCCGAGCGAGAGCTGGTGCGTGGCAAGGATATCCTTGATTTCAGTCAGCGACTTTTTGCCCAGGTTCGGCGTCTTTAGCAGCTCGACTTCAGTACGCTGCACCAGATCCCCGATGTAAAAAATGTTCTCCGCCTTGAGGCAGTTCGCGGAACGGACTGTGAGTTCCAAGTCGTCGACCGGACGCAGCAACAGCGGGTTGATATTCGGCTCGGGCGATTCGATCGCCTTGGTCTCCGGGCTCTTGAGGTCCACGAAGATTGAAATCTGGTCCTGCAGGATATTCGCGGCGCGGCGCACCGCTTCCTCAGGGTCGATCGCACCGTTAGTCTCGATATCAAGAATGAGCCTGTCCAGGTCGGTACGCTGCTCGACGCGCGCGTTTTCAACAGTGTAAGAAACGCGCATGACAGGGCTGAATGACGCGTCCAGCTGCATCACGCCGATGCTGCGCCCTTCCTCGGCGGCGCGAGCACTGACCGGCTGGTATCCGCGGCCGCGCAAAACCTTGAGGTCCATTGCGATGGATCCGCTCTTGGTGAGGGTGGCGATCAGATGTCCGGGATTTACTACTTCCACGTCATGGTCGAGGCTGATATCCGCGGCAGTCACCGGACCAGGGCCTTTCTTTGAAAGCCGCAGGGTGGCATCCGGTCGTGTGCCATGCATGCGCAAGGCCAGCGATTTGAGGTTCAAAAGAATCTCAATGACGTCTTCCTGCACACCTTCGAGACTCGAGTATTCATGCAGCACGCCTTCGATCTTGACTTCGGCGATGGCGCAACCCGGCATGGACGACAGGAGAATCCTGCGCAGCGCATTGCCCAGCGTGTAGCCGAACCCACGCTCGAGCGGCTCGAGCGTGATCTTGGCGCGCGTCGGACCCAGCGTTTGCACATCCACCAGTCGCGGTTTGAGAAATTCCGTTGCAGAACTCTGCATTGAGCGTGTCCTCGTTTGATCCAACGCCACTACTTCGAGTAGAGGGCGACAACCAGGTGTTCGTTGATATCTGCCGGGAGTTCATTGCGCTCCGGCACGGTCTTGAAGGTGCCTTTCATTGCCTTCGAATCCACTTCCACCCATTCCGGGAATCCGCGCTGCTCTGCGGCTTCCAAAGCCGCCTTGATGCGCAGCTGACTCTGTGACGACGATACAACTTCGATCACGTCGTTTGCCCGCACCTGATAGGACGGAATATTGGTACGTTTGCTGTTGACCAGGATGGCATTGTGACGAACCAGCTGGCGCGCCTCAGTACGCGAGACGCCGAATCCCATGCGGTACACCACGTTGTCCAGACGGCATTCGAGGAGTGACAGCAGATTTTCACCGGTCGATCCACGGCGGCGATCGGATTCAGCGTAATAGTTGGCAAATTGGCGCTCAAGCACGCCATAGATGCGGCGCAGCTTCTGTTTTTCGCGCAACTGCGCGCCGTAGTCGGAGGCGCGGCCTCGCCGCTGACCGTGCTGGCCAGGCGGATATGCGCGCTTTTCGACTGGGCACTTTTCAGTAAAACACTTTTCGCCCTTGAGGAAGAGCTTGCCTCCCTCGCGTCGACACTGACGGCATTTCGAGTCGGTATAGCGTGCCACTTGTTTCTCCGTATGTACCGCTGATCTCTGGATCTGATCTGTTTAGACGCGACGTCTCTTTGCCGGACGGCACCCGTTGTGCGGGATCGGCGTAACGTCAATGATGTTGCTGATTTCGTAACCAATTACATGTAAGGCACGAACGGCAGAGTCACGGCCCGGCCCCGGTCCTTTGACCTTGATCTCTAGCGCCTTGAGGCCAAATTCCTGGGCTGCGCGGCCTGCCTTGTCGGCAGCAACCTGTGCCGCAAAGGGCGTGCTCTTGCGCGAGCCCTTGAATCCCGCACCACCGGCCGTGGCCCAGGAAAGAACATTTCCCTGGCGATCGGTGATGGTAATGATGGTGTTATTGAACGATGCGTGAATATGCGCAATGCCTTCGGCGACGTTCTTGCGAACGCGCTTTTTCGCCTTGGGGGACGCTGCAGTTGGTGTCGGATTAGCCATGCGAATTCCTGAAAATCAGATTATTTGCGGACTGCCTTGCGCGGACCCTTGCGGGTACGCGCGTTAGTACGGGTACGCTGTCCGCGCAGCGGCAAACCGCGCCGGTGGCGCAGGCCGCGGTAGGTACCAAGGTCCATAAGACGCTTGATATTCATCGACACCGCGCGCCGTAGATCGCCTTCGACCGTAAACTTGGCAACTTCGAGACGCAGCTTGTCGACCTCTGCGTCGGTCAGATCCTTCACTTTGGTCGTCATCGGGATACCGGCGCCCGTGCAAATCAGGCGCGCGCGCGGCCGGCCGATGCCGAATATGGAGGTCAGCGCGACCTCCACATGTTTGTGATTTGGTATGTTGATACCTGCAATACGGGCCATTCAGCCTATCTCCAACAAGTTACTTCGTGCGCGCGGAAACCCGCAAGAGTACTGCCACCACGCGCAAAAATCAATGGATATGCGCGCTCAACCCTGACGCTGCTTATGCGTCGGATCTGAGCAGATAATGCGCACAACGCGCTTGCGCCGCACAACCTTGCAGTTGCGGCAAAGCTTCTTTACGGACGCCCTAACTTTCATCTCTAAAACTCCAAAAAATTACCGTAGTTCCCCAACTTTGGGACTCTTTCTCCGGCTCAGCCCGAGATTCCCATTCCGCCGCCGGTTAGATTGGCCTTCTTTAGCAGGCTTTCGTACTGATGTGACATCAGATGCGCCTGCATCTGGGCCATGAAATCCATACACACGACCACGATGATCAGCAGCGAAGTGCCCCCGAAGTAGAACGGCACGTTCCATTTCACGATCAGAAACTCGGGCAGCAGGCACACGATGGTGACATATAACGCACCCGCCAGGGTTAGACGCGACATGACGCCGTCGATATAGCGCGCGCTCTGGTCACCCGGGCGAATTCCGGGAATAAAGGCGCCTGACTTTTTCAGGTTCTCAGCAGTTTCCTTCGGGTTGAACACCAGCGCCGTGTAGAAAAAGCAAAAGAAAATGATCGCCGCAGCGTACAGGATCACGTAGATCGGCTGCCCGGGCGACAGTGTGGTGGCCAGGTTTCGCAGCCATTCCATACCTTTGGTGCGCCCAAACCAGCTGCCTAGCGTCGCAGGGAACAAAATGATACTCGACGCAAAGATAGGCGGAATCACGCCGGACATGTTGATTTTGAGCGGCAAATGGCTCGTTTGCCCAGCGAACATGCGCCGCCCCTGTTGACGCTTGGCGTAATTCACCGTGATGCGGCGCTGACCGCGCTCGACATAGACGACGAAGGCAGTAACTCCGACCGCTATAACGAATAGCACCAGCACAAACAGCGGCTGGAACGACCCGGTGCGTGCCAGCTCCAGGGTGTTGCCGATAGCGCGCGGCAGTCCGGCGACGATGCCGGCGAAGATGATCATGGACATGCCATTGCCGATCCCGCGCTCGGTCATCTGCTCGCCCAGCCACATGAGAAACATCGTCCCGGTTACCAGCGTGACGACAGAGATAAACTCGAACCCTACGCCGGGATTGATGACCACCGGCAGACCACCGGCGCTCTGGCTTTGCAGGGCGATGGAGATCCCCAGGGCCTGGAACAGTGCCAGAAACACCGTCGCATATCGTGTGTATTGCGTGATTTTTCGCCGACCCGACTCGCCTTCCTTCTTCAGTTCTTCGAGACTGGGAATTACGCTCGACAGCAACTGGATAATGATTGATGCGGAAATATAGGGCATCACGCCCAAGGCAAATACGGAGAACCTGCGCAACGCACCGCCGGAAAACATGTTGAACAGGTCGACAATCGAACCCTGGGTCTGTTTGAACAGCGCATCCAAGGCCGCTGCGTTAATTCCCGGAACCGGGATGTGCGCACCAATACGGAATACGACCAACGCTCCTACGACGAAAAAAATGCGCTGCCGGAGGTCGGTAAACTTACCCCCCAGCAGACCGGTAGCGGAACGTGCGTCGGTGCGTGCCATTAGGCCTCGACCTTGCCCCCGGCGCGGGTAATGGCTTCCAGCGCGCCCTTGGTAGCGGCAATACCCTTCAAGGTCACCGGCTTCTCGAGAGTGCCAGAGAGAAACACCTTGGCGCGCAAAGCCGTATCCGCAATGATATTCGCGGCCTTCAGCACCGCGAGATCGATTACCGTGGCATCAAGCTTAGCCAATGAGCCGAGGCGAACTTCGGCCACGTCGCCGCGTGTCGGGGAACGAAAGCCACGCTTCGGCAATCGGCGTTGTAATGGCATCTGGCCGCCTTCGAAACCTACCTTATGATAGCCGCCGGCCCTCGCGCGCTGGCCCTTGTGTCCGCGACCGGAAGTCTTGCCGAGCCCCGATCCGCCACCACGTCCCAAGCGTTTGGGGCTCGATTTGCCGCCGAGCGCGGGTTTGAGTGTATTCAGGCGCATCGTCAAGCTTCCTCGCACTTCACCATATAGGAGACTTTATTGATCATGCCACGCACGGCCGCTGTGTCCTCGACCTCGACGGAGTGCCGAATTCGGCGCAAGCCGAGGCCTTTGACACACGCCATGTGGCGCTTGCCGGTTCCAAACGGGCTTTTCACCAGCGTGACACGCAGTTTCTTGGCAGCGCCGGCTTTCTGGGTTTTGGCCACGGCCTAACTCCTTATCCGGTGATTTCCTCCACCGTCTTGCCGCGTTTGGCAGCAATCTCGGCGGGATTGTTGATGGAGCGCAGTGCCTTGATCGTGGCACGAACGACATTAATCGGGTTGCTCGAGCCGATGCATTTTGCGAGAACATCGCTCACACCGACTACTTCAAAGACCGCACGCATCGCGCCTCCGGCAATGATTCCGGTGCCTTCCGAGGCAGGGCGCATTACGACCTTGGCCGCGCCGTGCCGACCTGTGGTCTTGTAATGCAAGGTCCCCTTTCTGAGACTCACTTTGACCAGGTTGCGACGCGCGTCGTCCATGGCTTTCTGCACAGCCACCGGCACTTCACGCGCCTTGCCCTGGCCCATGCCGATGCGTCCATCACCATCGCCAACGACCGTCAAGGCGGCAAAGCCGAACTGCCGGCCGCCCTTGACCACCTTGGCAACGCGATTAACGCTGATCAGCTTCTCTTGGAGATTATCTCCACGTCCTTCATTTTCGAAATCTGCCACGTTGCTACCCCTCAGAATTCCAGACCGTTCTCGCGCGCCGCATCAGCCAGCGCCTTGACACGGCCATGATACTTGAAGCCCGAACGATCGAATGCCACGCGTGTAACACCCGCGGCTTTGGCCTTCTCGGCAATGCGTTTTCCTATCGCCCCGGCAGCGGTAACATTGCCGCCTGATTTTAGTTCCTTGCGCACATCCGCCTCGAGTGTCGACGCGCTGGCAAGAACCCGTCCGCCGGTGGCATCGATTACCTGGGCATAGATGTGGCGAGGAGTGCGATGCACGCACAACCGCGCAGCCTTGAGTATGGCAATCTTCTGCCGGGTCTTGTGTACGCGCCGTGCGCGTGCCTGTGCCTTGTTCATAATTTGCTACGCTGCCTAATAAGGTATCCTGGAACTACTTCTTCTTCGCCTCTTTGCGAACCACATGTTCGTCGCTATAGCGTACGCCCTTGCCCTTGTACGGCTCCGGCTCGCGATACCGGCGAATTTCCGCGGCCACCTGTCCAACTAGTTGTTTGTCCGCACCGCGCACGACGATTTCGGTCTGACTCGGCGTCTCGACAGTGATTCCTTCCGGTACGGAGTAAACCACCGGGTGGGAATAACCGAGCGACAGGTTGAGCTTCTTACCCTGGATCGCCGCTCGATAGCCGACACCGATAATCGTGAGCTTTTTCTCGAACCCCTTGCTGACGCCCGCCACCATGTTATTGACCAGGGCGCGTGTTGTGCCCGACATGGCATTGGAAAGCGCGGATTCGTCCGCTGCTTCAAAGCTCATTGATCCGTCGTTCACCGCCAGCTTGACCAGCGGATGCACGCTGTATTGCAGCTGCCCCTTGGGACCCTTGATGCTCAGCATACTGCCCGCGAGCTTGGCTTCTACGCCCTTCGGGATGCTAACCGGATATTTCGCGATTCTGGACACTGTTCGGCACCTATCAAGAAACCACGCACAGCACTTCGCCGCCAAGCCCCGCCTTGCGAGCCGCTCGGTCGGTCATGATGCCGTGCGACGTCGACACGATCACCACACCTAAACCTCCGGATATGGTCGGCAGATCGTCCTTGCCTTGATACTCGCGCCGTCCGGGTGTGCTGACACGGTCGATTCGCTCTATAACCGGGCGTCCCGCGTAGTACTTCAGGCGAATTTCCAGAAGCGGCTTGCTGCCAGCCTGTTGGACACTGAAGTCCTCAATGTAGCCTTCTTCCTTCAAAACCTTTGCGATTGCCTGCTTGACCTTGGAAGACGGCATGCGCACGCCGATCTTCTCTGCTGCCTGGCCATTGCGAATGTAGGTCAGCATGTCGGCGATTGGGTCAGTCATGCTCATATGATCTTATTCCTGTATCTTGCTCGGCGACCTTACCAGCTCGCCTTGACGACGCCCGGCGCTTCGCCGCGCATCATGATTTCGCGCAACTTGTTGCGGCCCAGCCCAAACTTGCGGTAATAGCCACGCGGACGTCCAGTTAGGCCGCAACGATTGCGGATCCGGCTACGGCTCGAGTCGCGCGGCAACTTCTGCAGCTGGATTTGTGCCTGATAACGCTCTTCGTCGCCGAGCTTCATGTCGTAAATCATGGCCTTGAGCTCGCTACGGCGCTTGGCGTATTTGGCGACCAGGGCCTTGCGCTTCTCGTCGCGCACAATCATTGATCTCTTTGCCATGGTTTCCTCAGTTCTTGATCGGAAAATTGAAGGCGAGCAGCAAAGCACGCGCTTCATCGTCGGTTTTCGCGCTGGTCGCGATGGAAATGTCCATGCCACGAAGAGCATCAATCTTGTCGTAATCGATCTCGGGGAAAATGATCTGCTCCTTGATGCCCATGGAGTAGTTGCCCTGACCATCGAAGGAGCGCCCCGACAGCCCGCGGAAATCGCGCACCCGAGGAATTGCGATGGTAATCAGGCGGTCAAGAAACTCGTACATGCGGTTTCGACGCAAGGTTACCTTGCACCCGATGGGCCAGTTTTCGCGCACCTTGAAGGCCGCAACGGACTTGCGCGCGCGCGTCATCACCGGTTTCTGGCCCGCAATCTTTTCCATATCGGCCATGGCATTCTCCAGCACCTTGCGGTCAGCCAAGGCTTCGCCCACGCCCATGTTGAGCGTGATATGGGTAATGCGCGGTACCTGCATCGGGTTCTTGTACCCGAACTTCTTAATCAGGTCCGGCATCACTGTCTTTCGATAATATTCTTGCAATCTCGCCATCGCGACTTTACCCGTTAGATGTCAGCGACTTCGCCGCTGCCGCGGAAGAAGCGCACCTTGCGTCCATCTTCCAGCACTTTGAAACCAACCCGTTCGCCCTTGCTGGCGCCGCTGTTGTAAAGCGCCACGTTGGAAATGTGAATGGGCGCCTCTTTTTCTATGATCCCGCCAGTAACATTCTTGTTCGGATTCGGACGCGTGTGACGCTTGACCATGTTGACGTTCTCAACCAGCACACGATTCTCCGGAAGCATGCGCAGAATGGTTCCGCGCTTGCCCTTGTCCCGGCCTTTACGAATGATTACCTGATCGCCTTTACGTATCTTGTTCATAATCCGCCCACCCTCACAGCACTTCCGGCGCAAGGGAAATGATCTTCATGAACTTCTCGGTGCGCAGCTCGCGCGTGACAGGGCCGAAGATGCGCGTTCCAACTGGCTGGTGCTGCGGATTCAGCAGCACTGCGGCGTTGGTATCAAAGCGGATGACGGATCCGTCTGCCCGCCGTACACCTTTGCGCGTACGCACGATAACGGCATCATAAACATCGCCTTTCTTGACGCGGCCACGCGGGATTGCTTCCTTGATGCTGACCTTAATGACGTCACCAATGCCTGCGTAACGGCGCTTGGATCCGCCCAGCACCTTGATGCATTGCACCGTTTTGGCTCCGCTGTTGTCTGCCACCGACAACATGCTCTGCATCTGAATCATGACCTAGACTCCGCACTCAAACTCGTTACGCCGCCAATCCAGCGGTAAAGCGGCTAATTTTATCATTCTCTGGCTTTACATCAAACCGTTTTGCGCCGGGACTTAGACCGCGACAGCCTTTTCCAGCACTTTGACCAGCTTCCAGCTCTTGGTCTTGGACAGGGGGCGGCATTCCTCGATCAGCACCAGATCGCCTTCCTGACAGTCGTTGTTCTCATCGTGCGCATGCAACTTGGTGCGGCGACGGATGAATTTTCCGTATAGCGGATGCGGCACCCGGCGTTCGATCTCGACGGTGATGGTCTTGTTCATCTTGCTGCTTACCACGCGTCCGCTTAGGCTGCGCGCAGTGTGTGCGTCTTCACTCATTGCCCGCTACCCCTTTTTGATTCTGCACCGTACGCATGCGCGCGATGTCGCGCCGCACCTTACGCATCTTGGAGTTGTTTGCCAGCTGACCGGTCGCCTTCTGCATGCGCAGATTGAACTGCTCCTTCAGCAGGCCGTCCAGCTCCTGGGTTCTGGCTTCCGCCGACATGTTTCGGATATCTTTGGCTTTCATATATCTACCTGTCAGATCAACTGCCGGCCCACGAATGCCGTTCTTACCGGCAACTTCGCCGCCGCGAGTTTGAATGCGCTCCTGGCGTCGGCCTCACCAATTCCCTCCATCTCATATAGGACGGTACCGGGCTTTACTTCCGCGACCCAGTACTCGGGATTGCCCTTGCCGCTGCCCATACGCACTTCAAGAGGCTTCTTCGAAATCGGCTTGTCCGGGAAAATGCGGATCCAGACACGGCCACCACGCTTGATCGAGCGTGTCAGCGCGCGACGCGCGGCTTCGATTTGGCGTGCCGTGACGCGTCCGCGGGTGGTTGCCTTGAGGCCGAATTCACCGAAGCTAACCTTGTTGCCGCGGGTCGCGACACCGCGATTGCGACCTTTGTGCTGCTTGCGAAATTTAGTTCGTTTTGGCTGCAACATCTAAGTTACTCCGTGCTCAGGCCATTGCCTTTTTGGCAGAATCTGGCTCAACCTGGGCTTGCTCCGAGCGGTCCAGGATCTCGCCCTTGAATATCCACACCTTGACGCCGATGACGCCGTAGGTCGTATGGGCTTCAGCCGCGCCGTAGTCGATGTCGGCCCGCAGCGTATGCAGCGGCACGCGTCCCTCGCGATACCATTCAGTGCGCGCTATTTCCGCGCCATTGAGGCGGCCAGCGCACATGATTTTGATACCGAGCGCACCCAGACGCATGGCGTTCGTCACCGCACGCTTCATTGCGCGGCGGAACATGATGCGCTTTTCCAGCTGCTGACAAATATTTTCCGCAACCAGCAACGCGTCGAGCTCGGGCTTACGTACTTCCTCGATAGAAATATGTACCGGCTGTCCGGCAGCCAGGGTGAGTTCCTGGCGCAGCTTCTCAATATCCTCGCCCTTCTTGCCGATCACGATTCCGGGACGCGCGGTATGCACCGTCACGTTGATGCTTTGCGCCGGACGCTCGATGACAATGGTGCTCACTGCCGCGTGTGCCAGCTTCTTCTTGAGCCGGTCGCGCAGCATGATGTCCGAGGCGAGGTTGGCGGAATAATGCTTGCTGCCTGAATACCACTTGGCAGTCCAGTCGCGGATAACCCCGAGACGCAGCCCGTTAGGATTGATCTTCTGTCCCATCAGTTACTCCCCTTCTTGGCCTTGCGGGCCGGCTTGCGGCTCGCCGTATCCGACACCGTGATGGTGATGTGGCTGGTGCGCTTCAGAACCCGCACGCCGCGGCCCTTGGCGCGCGCATGAAAGCGCTTCATCGTCGGGCCTTCATTGATCTCCACCGCCTGCACCTTGAGCTCATCAACATCAGCCCCTTCGTTGTGCTCGGCGTTGGCAATCGCGGATTCCAGAACCTTCTTCACCGGCAATGCTGCCTTGCGCGTGCTGAACTGCAGGATCTCAAGGGCGCGTTCGACCGGCAGACCACGGATCTGATCTGCAATGAGCCGGCCTTTCTGCGGTGACAGGCGGGTGAATCTGAGGATTGCGGATGCTTGCATCGCGGCTATTACTCCGTCGTGGCCTTCTTATCGGCCGTATGCCCTTTGAACGTCCGCGTCGCCGCGAATTCGCCCAACTTGTGGCCAACCATGTTTTCCGTGACAAGAATCGGCACATGCTGTTTGCCGTTGTGCACGGCAATCGTCAGGCCGATGAAGTCGGGCATAATCGTGGAACGACGCGACCAGGTCTTGACCGGTCGTTTGCTGCCCTCGACGCGCGCCTTCTCGACCTTAGCGGTCAGGTGCGCGTCAACGAAAGGTCCTTTCTTGATTGAACGTGCCACGGTTTACGCCTCTCTCGTCTTGTTGCGACGCCGAACGATCATACCGTCGGTACGCTTGTTCATGCGCGTCTTGTATCCCTTGGTCGGAGTGCCCCACGGACTCACCGGGTGACGACCACCTTTGGTGCGGCCCTCGCCACCACCATGCGGATGGTCGACCGGGTTCATTGCCGTTCCGCGCACTGTCGGCCGGATGCCACGCCAACGGCTTGCGCCGGCCTTGCCCAACTTACGCAGCGAATGCTCAGCATTGCCAACTTCGCCGATGGTGGCACGGCATTCGACATGTACCTTGCGCACTTCACCGGAACGCAGGCGAAGCTGTGCGTAGCTGCCTTCGCGCGCGACGAGCTGTATCGCAGCGCCTGCCGACCGCCCGAGCTGGGCACCGCGGCCCTGCTTGAGCTCCACACAGTGAATCGTGCTGCCCACGGGGATATTACGTAGCGGCAGGCAATTGCCTGGTTGAATCGGCGCGTCGGCACCGGACAGCACTCGGCTGCCCGCGCCTATGCCCTTGGGGGCGATGATGTAGCGCCGTTCCCCGTCCGCGTACAGCACGAGCGCGATATTGGCGCTGCGGTTCGGATCATATTCGAGACGCTCGACATGGCCGGCAATGCCATCTTTATCGCGTCGGAAATCAACCAAGCGATAATGCCGCTTGTGGCCACCGCCGCGGTGCCGCACGCTGATGCGGCCATAGTTGTTGCGGCCGCTGATCTTCGATTTCTTTTCCACGAGACCGGCGTATGGGGCCCCCTTGTGCAACTCAGGGTTGACCACCTTGATAAGGGCGCGCCGACCGGCGGACGTAGGTTTGACTTTTACAATTGCCATTGATGTGTCCCCGTTACTTCGCCTGGCCGCCAACGAATTCAATGTCGTGGCCGGCTTTAAGCCGGACATATGCCTTCTTCGTGTCTTGCCGCCGTCCCGGAGTCCGCCCCTGACGCTTGACCTTGCCCTTGGTGTTTGTCACCGTAACCGAGGCAACCTCGACGCTGAACATCTTTTCCACCGCCTGCTTGATCGCGGGTTTGGTCGCATCGGGACGCACACGGAACACGAACTGACGGTTTTTGTCCGCGACGCGGCTGCTCTTCTCAGAAATATGCGGCGCCAGAATGACGTGATACAGATCCTGTTCGTTCATGCCAGCATCTCCTCAAAGCGCTTCAGTGCCGATACCGTCATGATGACCTTTTCGTGGCGGATCAGACTGAGCGGATCAACATGCTGCACCGCGCGCACATCGACCTTGTGCAGGTTGCGCGCAGACAGTTGCAAGTTCTCATCGGCGTTGTCCGTCACAATAAGGGCATCGACAGCCCCGAGCTTGCTGAGTTTTGCAACCAGACTCTTGGTCTTGGGTGCTTCCACTTTAAATCCATCGACTGCCACCAGGCGTTCCTGGCGCAACAGTTCGGACAGTATGGCGCGCATCGCCGCGCGGTGCATTTTCTTGTTCACCTTTTGGGTGAAGTTCTCGTCCGGTGATGACGGGAATACCTTTCCGCCGCCGCGCCACAGCGGGCTACGGATGGTACCAGCACGCGCCTGGCCGGTACCCTTCTGGCGATATGGTTTGGCTGCGCCACCGGCCACTGCGGAACGGTTCTTCTGCGCACGCGTTCCGGTGCGCGCTCCGGCCTGAAACGCAATCACAACCTGGTGGACCAGGGGCTCGTTGAAGCGCACACCGAACGCTGCGTCGGACAGCTCCAGGTCGGCTGCGGCCTTGCCGCCGGCTTCATTCATGACGCTGACTTTCATCGTTGCTGCACCCTATTTCTTCTGCGCCTTGACGGCGGGACGAATCATTACGTCGGCACCCTTGGGACCGGGGACGGCGCCCTTCACCAGCAACAGATTACGACCGGCGTCGATCTGCACCACTTCGAGATTAGATCGG
>JAJXUF010000326.1 GCA_021783175.1 Pseudomonadota bacterium | reverse complement strand
GGTTGAAGTAGCCGGAGAGCAGGCAACGCCCGGAATAGGCAATGCACAGCGCGCCATGCACGAACACTTCCAATTCCATATCCGGGCATTCCTGGCGGATCTCTTCGATCTCGTCCAAAGACAGTTCCCGCGACAGGATCACGCGAGTTAGTCCGAGCGATTTCCAGAATTTCACGGCAGCGTAATTCACGGTGTTGGCCTGTACCGACAAGTGGATGGGCATGTCCGGCCATCGCTCGCGCACCATCGCGATCAGGCCGGGATCGGCCATGATCAGGGCGTCCGGCTGCATCTCGATCACCGGCTGCATGTCCGCCATATAGGTTTTCACTTTGGCGTTGTGCGGCATCAGGTTGCTGGCGACGAACAGTTTCTTGCCGAGTGCGTGCGCTTCCTGTATGCCGATTTGCAATTCTTCCAGTCGGAATTCGTTGTTGCGCGCACGCAGGGAATAGCGCGGCTGCCCAGCGTATACGGCATCCGCGCCGAAGGCGTAGGCGGTGCGCATCTTGTCGAGGGTGCCGGCGGGAAGTAGAAGTTCGGGTGATTTCATCGGTGGTTCCCCCTCCCTAGCCCTCCCCCGGTGGGAGAGGGGAAAGGTTGGGAGAAATCAGAAAAGTTAACGGTAACCCAGACGTTTCAGGATTTCCAGCGAAGCGCTGGCCTGGTTCAGTGTATAGAAATGCAGGCCGGGCGCACCGCCCGCGATGAGTTTCTCGCATAGCTGAGTGACCACATCCAGGCCGAAGCTCTGCACCGATTCCACATCATCGCCGTAACCTTCCATCGTCTTGCGCATCCAGCGCGGGATCTCGGCGCCGCAAGCATCGGAAAAGCGGGCGAGTTGCGAGAAACGCATGATGGGCATGATGCCGGGCACGACGGGAGCCGTGACGCCGAGCTTGCGGCATTCATCGACGAAACGGAAATAGCCGTCCGTGTTGTAGAAATATTGCGTGATGGCCGAATTCGCGCCTGCATTGACCTTGCGCTTGAAGTTGAGCATGTCCTCGCGTGCAGAATTCGCCTGCGGATGGAACTCGGGGTAAGCGGCGACCTCGATGTGGAAATGCTCTCCGGTCTGCGCGCGGATGAACGACACGAGTTCATTCGCATACTGGAACTCGCCGATGCTGTGCATGCCTGAAGGCAAGTCGCCGCGCAGAGCGACGATGCGTTTGATACCCATTTCCTTGTAGGCGAACAGCAACGCGCGAACGTTGTCGCGGGTGGAACCGACGCAGGACAGGTGCGGGGTGGCGTTATGGCCTTCGGCGTGTATCTGCCTGATCGTTTCCAGGGTGCGATCCTGCGTGGAGCCGCCTGCGCCGAAAGTGACGGAAAAGAATTCCGGCTTCAATGCAGCCAGGCGTTGGCGAGCTGCAGTCAGCTTCTCCACGCCCTCCGGTGTTTGCGGCGGATAAAATTCAAAACTGATCGGTGTTGTTGTGTTTCCCATTTTTTCTCACAAGTAGTTGTGCGGCGGCTGAACTCAGCGCCCAGGAAAAGATGCTGTACAGCCCTCCACCGAATACCCCGGACCAGAAGCTGTCTACCACGAATCCGCGCAGGATGGAGCCCGCGAACCAGAACATCAGCCCGTTGACGACGAAGATGAACAGCCCCAGCGTGAGCAAGGTGACGGGCAAGGTCAGCACCAGGAAGATCGGGCGGATGAGCGTGTTGACGAGACCCAGTATGAAGGCCGCGACGAACGCTTCCGTGAATCCGTCGACGTGAATGCCAGGCACGAAATTCGCTACCGCAATCAGTGCGAGGGCGTTCAGGGTCCAGATGAGCAATAGTCGTAGCAGCATTTTTCCATTTTACAAGTTAATAGGGGCGAACCTGACGTCCGCCCCCAGCCATCATACCCGCAACTAAAATCTTAGTAGCGGTAGTGGTTGGCTTTGTACGGCCCTTCTTTCGGTACGCCGATATAAGCAGCCTGCTGGTCGGTCAGGGTGCTCAACTGCGCGTTGAGTGTGGTCAATTGCAAACGTGCGACCTTCTCGTCCAGATGTTTGGGCAGGGTATACACGCCGATCGGGTATTCCTTGGTGCGGGTGAACAGTTCGATCTGCGCGATGGTCTGGTTGGCGAACGAGGACGACATCACATAAGACGGATGGCCGGTGCCGCAACCCAGATTGACCAGGCGACCCTCGGCCAGCAACAGGATGCGCTTGCCGTCGGGGAAGATCACATGGTCGACTTGCGGCTTGATGTTTTCCCACTTGTATTGCTTGAGCGAGGCGACGTCGATCTCGTTGTCGAAGTGGCCGATGTTGCACACGATGGCCTGGTTCTTCATCTTCTTCATGTGGTCATGCGTGATCACATGGAAGTTGCCGGTGGTGGTCACGAAGATGTCGCCGTGTTCGCATGCGTAATCCATGGTCACCACGCGATAACCTTCCATCGCGGCTTGCAATGCGCAGATCGGGTCGATCTCGGTGACCCACACCTGGGCGGACAACGCGCGCATGGCTTGTGCAGAGCCTTTGCCCACATCGCCGTAACCGGCGATGACGGCAATCTTGCCTGCGATCATCACGTCGGTCGCGCGCTTGATGCCATCCACCAGCGATTCGCGGCAGCCGTACAGGTTGTCGAACTTGGATTTGGTGACGGAGTCGTTCACGTTGATGGCGGGGAACTTCAATTCGCCGCGCTCATGCATCTGGTACAAACGGTGTACGCCGGTGGTGGTTTCCTCGGTCACGCCCTTGATCGCGGCGAGACGCGTGGAGTACCAGGTCTTGTCGGTCGCCAGCTTGGCCTTGATCGACGCAAACAGGCAAGTCTCTTCTTCAGAGCTCGGTTTGCCGATCAGCGATGCGTCCTTTTCAGCGCGTGCACCCAGATGCAGCAACAATGTAGCGTCACCGCCATCGTCCAGGATCATGTTGGAGAAACCGCCGTCCGCCCATTCGAAGATGCGGTGGGTGTAGTCCCAGTA
>JAJXUF010000014.1 GCA_021783175.1 Pseudomonadota bacterium | reverse complement strand
GATGCCATTCTGGCCTGGGCAACCAAGGGTATGGAACCGGCTACCGGCAGGTTGCTGAGCGAGGTCTGCGACAGCGTTCTCGGAGGTGGCAGACGCACCGGTGTTATTTCCGGCCCGACGTTTGCTCTCGAAGTGGCGCGCGGTCTGCCGACCGCCCTCACAGTCGCGGCCCACGATCCGTCCGTAGCTGAGACCATTGCGCAGTGGTTGCGCAGCGATCACTTGCGTGCCTATACCAGCCAGGACATGGTGGGTGTCCAGATCGGCGGCGCCGTAAAGAATGTCATGGCCATTGCCACCGGCATCAGCGATGGGCTGGGACTGGGGTCCAACGCACGTGCGGCATTGATTACCCGCGGGTTGGCCGAAATCGGGCGTCTTGGCGAAGCATTGGGGGGGCGGCCGGAAACACTGATGGGGCTAGCCGGTGTCGGAGACCTGGTGCTTACCTGCACTGATGACCAGTCGCGCAACCGGCGGGTCGGTCTGGCACTCGGTCGCGGGGGCTCCCTGCGTACAGCACTGGCGCAGCTGGGCCAGGTGGCAGAAGGGGTCGGTACAGCACGCGAGGTTCTGACGCTGGCGCGGCGCCTGGGTGTGGAAATGCCTATTACCGAGCAGGTCTTTCGCGTGTTGTTTGAGGGTGTCTCGCCGCAGGAGGCGGTGGAAGCGTTGCTCAAGCGCGAGCCCAGGCGCGAGCAATAGACATCGCCATCGGAAGCGGTGGCTGTCCGGCAGTGGACCCGGCATTTCGCGGGTCAAAAAACAAACCCGCTCTGGCGCCAGGCTTCGTAGACTGCGACGGCGACAGCATTGGAAAGATTCAGGCTACGCACGCCTGGTCGCATTGGCAGGACCAGGCGCTGATCCGGTGGCAGACTGTCCAGCACCGTCTGCGGCAGTCCGCGTGTCTCCGGACCGAAAAGCAGCGCATCTCCCGGCCGATAGGCAATGTCCGTGAAGAGACGTTGCGCACGAGTTGAAAACGCGAGCAAGCGCCCGGGTTTTACTTGCTCTAAGAATTGCTCCAGTCCCTCATAGGTCTGTACGTCTACCCATTCATGATAATCCAGGCCGGCACGCCGTAGTTGCCGGTCATCCAGCGTAAATCCCAGGGGTTTGATGAGATGCAGCTGCGCGCCGGTGTTGGCGCACAGCCGTATCACATTGCCGGTATTCGGCGGAATTTCGGGTTCATAGAGAACCACGTGCAGTATGCCGGTTTGCATGGAGTTTGATCGGTAATCGGGGTCTGGCGCGAATCTTGCAACCAGATCACTGGAATTCCAAGCAAGTAGGACTACAGTTTGTTACAGGTATCAATAGTTTACATAAACCCCCGGGTGCCAGCGAGGAATAGGAGATGTCGGCGGTAAGCGTTAGGCCAAAAAAAATACGCATCGGCGACTTGCTCATCGAGCACAAGGTCATATCGCAGGAACAATTGCTCACCGCACTCGCCGATCAGAAGAAAACTGGGCGCAAACTCGGCCGCGTACTGATTGACAATGGCTATCTGAGCGAGGAGCAGTTGCTCAATTTCCTTGCGCGCCAGCTCAACATCCCCTACATCGATCTCAAGCGTTATCACCTCAAACCGGAGGTGGTGCGCATCATTCCTGAGGTGCAAGCACGCCGCTTCCGGGCGGTCGCCCTCGAGGACGGCAGCGAGGGTCTGCTCGTCGGCATGGCTGATCCGACCGACATCTTTGCCTACGATGAGCTGACGCGCGTTGTTCGCAAGCCCCTGCGGCTTGCCATCGTGCGCGAAACTGATCTGCTGAAGACCATCGACATGGTGTATCGGCGCACTGCCGAAATCAGCGGGCTCGCCCAGGAGCTCGATCAGGAGATGTCGGCCTACGATGTGGATCTCGGGCTGCTTGCTTCGACCGAAGGGCTGACCGATGCGCCGGTAGTGAAGTTGCTGCAGAGCATCTTCGAGGATGCTGTGCAGGTCAATGCCTCCGATATCCATATAGAACCGGACGAAAAAGATCTGCGTATACGTTTCCGTCTGGACGGCGTCCTGCGCGTGCAGACGACGGCCGAACGCCGCATAGCAAGTGCCCTCGTGTCGCGCCTGAAGCTCATGGCCGGTCTAGACATCTCGGAAAAACGCCTGCCACAGGACGGACGCTTCAACATACGCGTGCGTGACCAGAGCGTTGATGTTCGCCTGTCGACCTTGCCCGTGCAGTACGGCGAGTCGGCCGTCTTGCGTTTGCTCAACCAGTCCACCGGCATGCTTAATCTGGAGCAACTTGGTATGCCGGCTTCGATGCTGGTGCGTTTTCGGCGGCTGATACACAGCCCGAACGGCCTGGTGCTGGTAACCGGGCCAACCGGCAGCGGCAAAACTACCACGCTTTATGGCGCCCTCAAGGAGATCAACAAGCCGGCCTTCAAGGTCATAACCGTGGAAGATCCGATCGAGTACCGCCTGCCGGGCGTAAACCAGGTGCAGGTCAACAGCAAGATCGATCTGACCTTCGGGCGCGTATTGCGCGCCGTGTTGCGCCAGGATCCGGATATCGTGCTCCTCGGGGAAATGCGCGATCAGGAAACCGCGGAGATGGGTCTGCGCGCGGCACTGACGGGACACCTGGTGTTATCCACGCTGCATACAAATGATGCAGTTTCTTCTGCCTCGCGTCTGCTCGATATGGGCGCAGCGCCGTTCCTGCTTGCCGCCAGTCTGCGCGGCATATTAGCGCAGCGCCTGGTGCGACGTATATGCGATAGCTGCTCTGAACCGCATGATCTGGAGGCGGGTATGCGCGCGGTGGTGAGAGAGGAGCTTGGCGACAACGGACAGGACATCCAGTTTCGCCGCGGGCGCGGCTGCACTTACTGCAACCACACCGGCTACCACGGGCGCATCGGTATTTTCGAGTTTCTAGAGATAGATGATGATTTGGTGGCGGCGCTGCATCGAGGTGATCTGGTTGCGTTCGCCGAATCAGCCAAGGCGCAGCGCGGTTTCCAAAACCTAAGGCGCAGCGCCATCGAACTTGCAGCGCGCGGCCTGACGACCATGGACCAGGTAGTGCGCGCCACCTTTGGTCTGGAGGGCTGAACACCGATGCTCGTGACGGTGAGTCAGCTCCGGCCGAACCCCTAATATGCCGCATTTCCGCTACAGTGGGCGCAACCGGCGTGGCGAGGCCATGAGCGGGCGCATCGAGGCGGCATCGGCCGATGCCGTAGCCAACCAGTTGTTCAACAACGGCATCACGCCGATTGACATCATGCCGGCGGATTCCGCCGCGGAAATTTTCGGCGGTTCGCTTGCGTTCCTCAATCGCGGTCGCGCCGGCAGGGTCGGGCTCACCGAACAGGTTTTCTTCTGTCGTCAGATGTATACCCTGCTCAAAGCTGGTGTTCCAATAATGCAAGCTTTGCGCGGACTGCGTGATTCAACGCACAACCTGACATTGTCGCAGGTCATCGGCAGCGTAGGAGAGGGCCTGGATGCTGGCATGGACCTCGCTACCACACTCAAGCGCCATCCGGAAGTGTTTTCTTCTCTGTTCGTCAGTCTAGTTCAAGTCGGCGAAACCACTGGCAACCTGCCGGAAGCTTTTCTCGAGCTTGCGGGTTATCTCGATCGGGAAAAGGAAACACGCGATCGCGTCAAGCAGGCACTGCGTTATCCGATGTTCGTGATCTTCGCGATCGTGTTTGCGCTTTTTGTCATCAACATTTTCGTAATCCCGGCGTTTGCCAAGGTCTACGCCAGCTTCCACGCAAGTCTGCCACTGCCGACGCGCTTTCTTATTGCGGTTTCCGACTTTGTGCGTGCGTACTCTTATCTCCTCGTCGGCGGAGTTATTGCCGGGGTCTTTGCCGTGCGCAACTATCTGCGCACTGCGAATGGCCACTACCGCTGGGACAAGAGAAAGCTGAAGCTGCCTCTCATTGGCCGGATCATCTACTCGGCCACGCTCGGGCGGTTCGCGCGTTCTCTGGCCATGACTTTGAGGTCTGGCGTTCCCGTCGTCCAGGGAATGGCCGTCGTCAGCCGGGCAGTGGACAACGATTTTGTCGGCGAGCGCATCGGGCAAATGCGTGATGGCCTGGAGCGCGGCGAAAGCATCGTGCGCGCGGCTACGGCCGCCGGACTGTTCCCGCCGCTGGTACTGCAGATGATTGCCGTGGGTGAAGAATCGGGCGCACTCGACGAACTGCTGAACGAGGTTGCCGGTTACTATGAGCGCGAAGTCGATTACGATCTCAAAAACCTGAGCGGCGCCATTGAACCGGTATTGATCGTAACCATCGGTGTGATGGTATTGATCCTGGCTCTTGGCGTATTCCTGCCCATGTGGGATCTGGCACGGGCGGCACATGTGTCCTGATCCTACCGTCCGCCATAGCGGCGAATCTGGACAAACTTCGTATCCAAATCTACTGTTTTCATTAGACTTCTCGCATTTTCCCTCTTGTCAGAAAGTCGGTGTTGGCTACGGAGTGGGCGGCGCGGGTTGCTTTGCGACAGCAAAACGGCAACGCGGAGTTTCGCTTTTCGAGCTTGTCGTGGTCATCAGCATCATTGCGCTTCTCCTGATGGTGGCGATAGATCGCCTTTGGCCAGTACAAAAGGCGGCCGAGGCGACGGCGATGGAGCAGGTGCTGGGGGCTCTGCGTAGTGCCCTTGGCATAAAGCTTGCAGGTTATCTCGTAGACGACAACGTAGCCGGTATCAGGAGACTGGCAGGTAGCAATCCGATGGACCTGTTGTCGCAACGGCCAAAGAACTATGACGGCGCGGTAGCGGTGGCAGGTCTGACACAAATGCCGGCTGGCACCTGGTACTTCGATAGGCGCAGTGGATTGTTGATATACCAGGTACGCAACGGGGATTTTTTTTCCGGCGGTTTGGGTAGGCCTCCGCGCGCCGGATTCGAGATCCGGCTGACGTACGATAAAACGGTCCGGCGCGATGCGATGGCACGGAAATCGCATGAAATTACGGGCGCCGAACTAGTTAGCGTCGCGCCCTATCACTGGGGAAGTCGGTGACAAGCGCTGTCAGAAAGAACTGACTGCGGGACAAGACACAAAGGCTGATTGTTTGGAACTGGACTATGAGGATATGTCGATGAAATCGCAGCAAACGGGATTTACGCTGATCGAGCTGGTGATCGTGATCATCATCCTTGGCGTGCTGGCCGCAATCGCCTTGCCGCGCTATGTCAATTTGGGCCAATCGGCACGCGTCGCCAGCATCAATGGTGTCGCCGCCGGCGTGCGCGCAGCGGTTGCCGTCGTGCAGGGGGAATACATCGCCACCGGGCAGTCCACATCCCCCGTCACCATGCTGGACGGGACGGCGGTCACTGTTAACACCGGCGTCACCAATGGCGGCGTCCCAACGGGGTTTGCGATTGGCATCGGCAGTGCTATGCAGGCAGGCAGCAGTGCGCAGCCTTTCGATGGCTACACCACCGCCTACACAGCCGGTGTCGCCACTTTTACGCTGCGCACGAATTGCGTTGTCACCTACAACGGCACGACCGGTGCGGTGACGACAAATATCACTGGTTGCTAGCTCAATCTGCTGAGTTAGTTAATTGACTTAAACTACGGAGAGTACTGCAATGAAGAAGCAACAAACCGGTTTCACGCTGATCGAACTTGTGATGGTTATCGTCATCTTGGGCATTCTGGCGGCAACCGCGTTACCCAAGTTCGTTAACCTGAGCACCAATGCGAATAAGTCGGTACTAGAGGGCGTGGAAGGCAGCATGCGCGCCGCCAATACCATGATTTACGCAGTGGCCGCGCAAACTGCGGGTGCGCTCGGCGCGGGGCCGACCAACGTCACCGTTGGAGGGGCAACGGTATCTGTGGTCTACGGCTATGCAGCAGACGCGACCAATCTGTCAAAGGCCATGGATCTGTCGCCACTCACCAATTTCACCGTCGGTACCACGACTATCCAATTGGCCAATGCGACCACACCGGCGAGCTGTCAGGTGACGTATACCGCAGCTACGAGTACTGCGACACCGACTTACAATGAGGCGAACACCGGTTGCTAAAACCTAACCATTCGTGACGGCCCGTGTGGTTCTGGGTGGGACGTGTGCAGTAACCGTCGCGGCAGCAGTTGTCCAAGCAAAGCAGGGTGGGTCTAGCAACCACCCTGTTTTTCACGAAACCAGGCTTAACACCGATACAAACGCCGGACGGTTGCCGTTCGCGACCGAGGTGGTAACGCGATGAAATCGCATCCAGACCAGAAGGGATTCACACTCGTCGAGCTTGTGGTTGTTCTGGTGGTGGCCGGCATAGTGGCAGCGGTGGCCGCCGAGCGTTGGGATGCCACGGATGCCACCGCCCCCTATCAGGCCGAGTTACTGGCTCGCAACATCCGCCACATGCAGGAACTGGCGATGATTTGGGGTCAGACCTTGAGTCTCATTTCCACAAGCAATGGCTACAGCGTCGCCTGTGCTGCTAGCACTACTGGACCTTGCGCATCCAATCCCGTGCAAGATCCGGCCAGCGGATCGCCTTTCAGTGTGCCCCTCAGTTACAACGTAACTTTGTCCGGGTTGACGCTCTATGTGGATAGCCTCGGGCGGCCCTTATCCGGCCCGGGGGGTACAGTGCTGACTGCAGCCCAGACGTTCACGCTGAGCACCGGTTCGCAGACCTGGTCGGCAACGGTTCAGCCGATCACCGGATTTGTCGTGGTAACCACGCCATGAAGCGCAGCACGGCGCGCGGATTCACGCTGGTCGAGCTTGTGATGGTTATCGTGCTGTTCGCCATTGGTGCCACGGCCATCGTTGCCGGCTATGGTCAGGTGGGTAGTTCCTTGAGCATCAACTCCAACCTGCAAGCGGCGACTCAGCTTGCACGCGAGTGCGGCGAGTACCTGCTGGCCGAACGCCGCGACAACTCGACGATTGGTTACAGCGGCGTCACCGGCAGCACTTTCTGCAGCGCGTTGCCGAATCCCTCAGGGCTCACGATAACCATCAATTTCACCGACCCCTACAGTGGCGCTGCTTGTCCTGGAACCTGCAAGCTTGCGGCTATCAGCGTGACCAATGGTACGAACACGCTGGCCAGCACCAGTGTCATGTTGGTGAACTACTGATGCAGTGCACAGCGATTATTAGGCGAAGCCGCGCGGCGTGGGGGGCGGGCACGTCGCTGCGCGGGTTCACGCTAATTGAACTCATTGTCGTGATTGTCTTAATGGGCATACTGGCAGTGGCGGTCGCGCCGGTATTGCTCACCGGGGTGCAAGCTTTTCATACGACATCGGCCAGCATCGACACGCTGAGCAAGCTGCGCTACGCGATGGTGCGCATGGTGCGCGAGATCCGCGAGATCCGGCGCAACCCCGCAAACACCGCCGATTACGACATCGCGACGATGACCGCAACGACGTTGGCGTTTACCAAGACCGATGGCAATGCCGTGACCATTTCCTCGGCCGCGCCGGACGTGATGCTCGCCTATTCGACCCCTGCAGCATCAGCCGTGCTGACCGACGAATTAAGTAGCCTGGCATTCAGTTACTACAAAATCGATGGCGTGACGCCTGCGACTGGAGTGACGGACGTTGCTTTCGTGCGCATCGATCTCACTTTGACGCAAAATGGCGCGCCTTATGAGCAGACCGACTGGGTTTTCCTGAGGAATCAGTCATGAGGCGCCTGCCGTCTAACGCAGCGCACCGCCGGCCCGCGGAAAATGGCGCAGCCACACTAATCGCGGTGTTGTTTCTGCTTATCGTGGTCGCCTTTGCGGTGCTGGTGGCAACTAGCATGTCGGCTTCTGATATCGCCGACACGAACGTGCAGCAAAGCGGCGTGAACGCGCTTTTCCTGGCAGAAAGTGGCCTGGAGCGCGCCAGCGGACTTTTCGTCAGCGGTGTCGACAGCTGTGCTAATCTGGCGACGGATGGACTCCATACCTTGGGGGCAGGGTCTTTCACCATCAACGCCACGTACACGACGGATTTCGGCGGCGCGACTCTGCCGGCAAATGAGTGCCGTGTGCAGAGCGTCGGCACGGTAGGCAACGTACAGCGCACGGTGCAAGGCATTCTGCAGCTACCGGCGTCGAGCGGTATGGTGGTGGGAAATGGCGGGGTGGCGTATCAGTGTGGCGGAAGCACCTGTGCGGCAACTCCAACGGGAACCACTCAAGATCTGAAGGATGTTTCGTGTGCCAGTGCCGCCAGTTGCCTGGCGGTGGGCAGTGCAGGCACCGCGATTCAATGGAATGGCGCAAGCTGGAATCCCGCTGCCGGTGTTCCTGTCAACGATGCGCTGACCTCCGTGATTTGCGACCCAGCCAATGGCGGTAATTGCTATGCAGGCGGAAGCAACGGGGGTGGAGCAGGAGTCTTTTTGCAATGGAATCGCGCCAGTTCTACTTGGACCACCTTAACCACGCCACCAGCACCCATCCAAGATTTGACGTGCCTTTTCAACAGCGGTGGCGTCACTTGTTTTGCCATCGGAACCACCGGCCCTACTTCTTCCCTCATTGCCAAATACATTGGGAGTAGTAGTAGTAGTAGTTGGACCACGGTTGATCCGTTAACAGCCCAGGCGCTCAATGGCATCTCGTGTTTGTCGCTCGCAAGTTGCTGGGCCGTAGGAAACAAGATGGGAAACGGTAGCGCTAGCCAGATGAACATCGTCGGATTCACTGGCGGCGCGTGGGTACCGCCAACTCGCGTATTCAGTCCGAACCATATCGACACTCTGGAAGATGTCGCCTGCATCGATGCTAACGACTGTTGGGCAGTCGGATTCAAAAATGCCAACTTCGCTTACTGGAACGGAACCGAATGGTTCCATCCCAGCAACGCCAAAATCCAACTTATGGGCATTGCCTGTCTGCCCACCGCGGGCACTTGCTGGACGGTCGGCGCCGGTGGCACGGTGATTCTGGGTACCGTCAGTGGCGCGTCGTGGACCTCAACCGCCGTGGCCCTATCGCCCGCGACCACCCAGCAATTCAACGCCGTGTCATTTCCTGCGGGTTCCGGCGGCAGTGGCGGATCCAGCGTATTGATCGAGTGGCATGAGGTGGTTTCCTAGGGGCCTGCCGTGATCAAGCGGCACCGGTCCGACGAAGGAGACGGGCATGCTGACAGGTGATCGGCAGGCATCTCTGTATAAGCTATTGAAATAAATAATATTACTTAGAGAACCAGAAGAGGCAGGCGAGCAAACAGCGCATCACCAGGTTGGCCCCGCGCAGGCAAAATATCGATTGACAACATAGGGTTGCTATGCAAATTTTCTGCTATGGTTTAGGTAGCAACAACAAATATCGGGTGGACAAACCTCTTTACCCCCGAAGACATTGGACGATTCTCCCATAAAGGAAGCGCCATTGTTTAATCCATTCAAGCGCAGACAGGCATCTCCGGGTTTGACGGCCGTAGGCGTGGACAAAGACGGCGTGTGCCTGGTGCGCGCGTTGCGCGAGCCGGGCGCGCGTCCGCGCATCGTGCAGTGGGACCTGCGTTCAACAGGTACGAACGGCACCCAGGCGGACGTGCTGGCCGCGCTCGCGCGTGATTACGATCTCAGGCATGCACGTTGCACGACACCACTCAATGACGGTGACTACCAGCTGCTGCTCACCGAGGCGCCGGATGTGAATCCAGACGAGTTGAAAGCCGCATTGCGCTGGCGTGTCAAAGATCTCATCAATTTTCACATCAACGACGCGAGTCTCGATGTCTTCGAACTACCAGGTGCGCCGGCTTCAGGACGCGCACGCGAAATGTATGTGGTTGCGGCGCGCAATCCCGCGATCCAGGCAAGGGTTGACATGATGGATACCGCCGGCATCAATCTGGACATCATCGATATCCCCGAGTTGGCGCACAGGAATATTGCGTCGCTCCTGCCGGAGGATGTCAATGGCGTTGCCATGCTGGCACTGAAGCCCATGAGCGGTCTCATCACACTTACCCGACAAGGGTTGATGTACCTGAGTCGATCTCTAACGATGGGTTACGAGGCTCTGCAGGGCGCGGACCGGTCGACGGAATATTTTGACCAAATCGCGCTTGAGATACATCGATCGCTAGATTATTTCGAAAGCCGTTTCCGCGAGGCGCCGATACGCGATCTAGTAATTGCCCCGACACCGATGGCATTAACGCCGCTGATCGACCACTTGCGGGCCAATCTCAATGTCCAAGTTTTCGAGCTCGATCTGAACCAGGTTTTGGCAAGCGACAAGCCGATGCCCGCTGCGTTGCAGGCGCGCTGTCTGCCGACCATCGGCGCTGCTTTGCGTCATGAGGTCAAAGCGTTGTGAACCAGCAGATCAACCTCTACCACCCGATCTTCCGCAGGCAGGAAAAGAAATTCTCCGCCAAGACAATGCTGCAGGCGGCGGTAATTGTGCTTTCCGGCGTGGTATTGCTTTACGCCTTCTCTTGGTGGCGGGTTTTGGCGCTGCGCGCCGAGGCGCGCGAAGTCGATCAAGAGCAGCAGGCGGTAGCCAAGCGCATCGAGCAAATTTCGCGCAAGTTCCCACCACGCCAAGCGGATCCGGTGCTTGCGGCTGAAGTGCGCAATTTACAACAGCGCGTTACGGCGAGCGCGCGCGCTTACGCGATTCTTCAGCATCATAGCCTCGGGACCACCAGCGGCTACTCGAGTTATCTGATTGCGCTGTCGCGTGAGCATGTGCCCGGGTTGTGGTTAACTGGCCTGAGCATTGGCAATGCGGGCAAGAGCGTGATGCTGCAAGGCCGCAGTTTGCAGCCTGATCTCGTGCCGCGCCTGCTGCAGCAACTGTCTTCAGAGCGGGCACTCGCGGATATCAACTTCCAGGTTTTCCGCCTCGATCGTCCGACGCGCTCATCGAAAAGAGCCGGGTTCGAGCCGTATGTTGAGTTCATCATTAAGACCGCGAGCAGCAAGGCCCCCGTCGGAGATCAGTCGTGAGGCCAGGGTCCTTTTCAGCAATCACGCGGCTTGCCGAACGCATCGATGCGCTGTCGCTGCGCGAGCGTGCCATGGTATTCAGCGGTGTGCTGCTGGCGCCGATCTTTATTGCCGCTAATCTGCTGTTTGCGCCGTTGCGCAACGAGCAGAATCGGCTCGAGGCGCAAGTGACCGCAAGGATTGCGCAGGTGCGGCAACTCAATGCCGAAGCCAACGCACTCATCGGAGCGCGGCTGGCGGACCCCGACGCACAGAACCGCGCGAAGCTGGCAGCGCTGCAGGAAGAGCTGACAGCCAACAAAGGGCGGCTTGCCAATGTTACCCAGGGTCTGGTCGATCCGAAGGAAATGGCCCGCTTGGTACGGACCATGCTTGCCAAAAACGGCGCCTTGCAGCTGGTGAGCCTGGTCAACCTGCCGCCGCAGCCGCTCGATCTGGATGATCAGGACGGGAAGGCCAAGAATGCATTGCCAACAGTCAATGGCAAAGCCGCGCAGGGTGCGGCTGCCAGCGACACGATGTTGTATCGACACGGAATGCGCATCGAGCTCCGGGGTCGGTACGTGGATATCGTGCGTTATCTGAGGACACTCGAGGGGCTGCCGTGGAAGGTGCTCTGGGGCGAAGTTGACCTGAAAGCGGAAAAATACCCAGTGTCGGACGTGACGCTGGTGATTTATACGCTCGGTTTCAATCGCGCCTGGATCGGCACGTGAATGACACTTCCATTGACAATCTGGCACGATCCTTGAAGTGGTGTCTGCCATGAATGAGGGTCGCATTATTGCAGTGCTGTGCCTTTTGTTGGTGGGGTTGGCCACGGCACGTGCGGACGAATCATTGACGGGTCTAATTGACCCAACCCGACCTTATGATGGCAGCACCACGTCGGGCCAAGCCCATGGCGGACTGGTCTTGCAGTCGACACTCGTTTCACCGCTGCGTCGGCTGGCTGTGATTAATGGTCGCACATTCACGGTGGGCGAGCGGGTCGGCAATGCCATGATTGTGTCGATTACGCCGTATCAGGTGGTTTTGAGTCGCGCAGGAAAACACAGCTCGCTGCGTCTGTTACCGTATGTCGGAATTCAAAGAAGAACGAATGCCAATGCACCCGATAACTCGATTCCTTAGGACCGCCACGATCCGTGGGCTGGGCGCGCTGTTCGTGGCAGTTGTTTTGGCTGGTTGCCAGAGCAATCCCTACCGCTGGGACAAGTCGGTCAGCAACCATATCAACGACAGTCTCAAAGAGGCCGGGAAGACAGATGTCGCGAAGGCCACGCAAGTTCCGGAGGCGGTGAGCCAGGCGCTCCTGCCGCCGCTTGAGATACGTCTGCCCCATGGCGGGACAGCACCGCTCGAGCCCCACTTCGATCTTTCCGTGAATAACGCGTCGGCGCGCGACGTTTTCATGGGCTTGGTGAAGGATACGCCGTACGGCATTGTCGTTCCGCCCGACCTCAGCGGCACAATCACGCTGCACCTAAGGAACGTTACCGTGCCCGAGGCACTTGATGCGATACGCCAGGAGTATGGCTACGACTACCGGCGTGAGGGCAATCGCTTCTTTATCTCCGGCCTGGGCATGCAAACACGCATCTTTCAGGTCAACTATCTGGATTTTACCCGCAATGGCCAATCAGACGTGCGTGTGACGTCGGGCGAGCTGACTCAGACCACCACATCGGGAGGCACTGCCGGGACGACCGGCAATACGTCGGCAACCAACTCCACCACGACGTCACAGGTGGTTCCCAGTATTCGCGTGGAAACTGATTCCAAGTCAGATTTCTGGAAGGCGCTGAAGGACAGCCTGACCGCGATCATCGGAAGCGCCGGCGGGCGCCAGGTTGTCGTGAACCCCCAGGCCGGTATCGTTATCGTGCGCGCCATGCCAAGCGAACTTGAGCTGGTACGCCGCTATCTCGGCGAGACCGCCGCTTCGGTTAACCGCCAGGTGATCCTCGAAGCGAAGATCCTCGACGTCCAGCTAAATGACCAGTTTCAAACCGGCATCAACTGGGCGCTTCTCAAGGGTTCGTCCGTTATCTCACAGACGGGCGGCGGCACGATCTTCAGCGGTTCCGGTACGAGTGACATTGCCGGCAATGTCGGGGATCTGAATCCCACTGTGGCGGGCAATTTCCCCAATACCAACGTTTCTGCATTCGGTGGCGTATTCAGCATAGCGACCAAGGCGAGCGACTTTTCATCGTTCCTGGAGTTGCTCCAGACCCAGGGTGACGTACACGTGCTGTCCAGCCCGCGGGTGTCTACCGTCAACAATCAGAAAGCGGTTATCAAGGTTGGTGGTGACGATTTTTTCATCACCGGTGTCACCAACACACCGCTCACGACGATCGGCGGCGCAGCCACCTTTTCCAGTCAGGTTGAGCTTACCCCATTTTTCTCCGGAATTGCGCTTGATGTGACCCCGGAAATCGACGAGCACAACAACATCATCCTGCATATTCATCCTTCGGTGAGCCAGGTGGCGCAGAAGGAAAAGACGTTCACACTTAACGGTCAGGCCAATAGTTTGCCTCTTGCCTCGAGCACGATCCAGGAATCGGACGATGTCGTGCGCGCCAAGAGCGGTCAGTTCGTGGTGATCGGAGGATTGATGAAGGAAGAAAGCACTGACAACAACGCTGGGGTACCGTTCTTGTCTAATATTCCGTGGGTGGGTAACCTTTTCAAGCACAAGCAGATCATACGCGTCAAAGACGAACTTGTAATATTGCTCAAACCCACCATCGTGGACAATGGTCAGGTATGGGAAGACTCGATCCAGAATTCGCGCCAGCGATTCGACACTTTGAGTCATTCGAACGAACCATGAGCGGCAGTTCAACTGCAGCTGAGAGAGACGGACGATGTACACGCCGCATTTTGGCCTGACCGAGCTTCCCTTCAATATCACGCCGGATACGAGCTTCTTTTTTGGGCATTCGACTTACCAGGAGGCGCTTAATACGCTGTTGGTATCGGTGCGAAGCGGCGAGGGATTTATTAAAGTGGTGGGCGAGGTTGGTACTGGTAAGACGCTCCTGTGCCGCAAACTCCTGAGCAGTCTGGAGGAGGATTTCGTCACCGCTTATATACCGAACCCCTATCTAGAGCCCATGACCTTGCTGCAGGCGGTCGCGGACGAACTGGGGGTGGCGCACGAGCCCAACGTCAACCAGCACAGTCTTCTCAAGTCTCTGACCGTCTTCCTGGTCGGTGCGCATGAAAAGGGTAAGAGAGTTGTGCTTTGCCTGGACGAGGCCCAGGCCATGCCGATCGAAACTCTGGAGGCGCTGCGGTTGCTAAGCAACCTGGAAACCGAACGTCGCAAGCTTTTGCAGGTGGTTCTGTTCGGCCAGCCCGAGCTGGACGTTCGACTGAACGAGCCATCTATCCGCCAGCTGAAGCAGCGTATCACTTTCTCTTGCAACCTGAATGCAATCACTCTTCACGATGTTGACTATTACCTGATGCATCGACTGGGTATCGCTGGTTACCGCGGACCGCGACTCTTTTCGCGTGACGCCGTTCGTCTGTTGTACCGGGCAAGCCACGGCATACCGCGCCTCATCAATATTCTGGCGCACAAGTCCCTGATCGCCGCATTCGGCGAAGGCGCGCACTATATTACAGGCCGGTACGTAAAGGCAGCGGTGGCCGACACCGAATCGGCGCTCGCACGCATAAGCGCGCGGCGCGCGCTTATCATTAAGGCGGTTGCGGCAGCAACCGCGGTGCTGCTGGTGTCGGCCGGAATGCTGCTATGGGGTCTGCACATTTGAGTCTTATTAATAAAATGCTGCAGGACCTCGAGGCGCGCAGGCATATGCCGGCCGCCGGCGCACGACCTCTGTATGAAGACCTGCGGCCAGCGACAAGCGAACCCGCACGCGACCGCAGCGCGCTATACTTTTTGCTCGGCGGATCATTGGTGTTCATTGCCGGTGTCTTTGGGCTGATGCAATGGCGTTCGCACTCGACCTCTACCGCGCCACTTGCGACAGCAGCAGTGCATACTGCTATGCCAACCGCCTCAGTGCCGGAGATGGCGGCTGCCACGACTTCCAATATGTCATCGGCCAGACTCGGGCAAGGGTCGACCGGTGCGCGGCGCGACCACGCGATTGCATTGCGTCCGCTCGCAACGCGTCGCGTGACAATGCAACGAGATAGACTAGCCCAGCACGGCCACGCTAACCACGAGCGGCAGCTCACAAAGCATCCTGGTGCGGTCATTGCTGCAAACCCTGCCCGCCCAATGGCGCAAACAATGACGCCAGCGATGGCGGATGGCGGCAAGCCGGCAGGTAATAGCCAGATCGCGCGCGAGGAAATTCCGCTCACTGCGGCGCAGATCGCAGAAAACAGGTATCGTGACGGCGCGCGCTTGCTTGAGCAGGGGCAGCGCGCAGAGGCGGAAGCGGCACTTCAGTCGGCGCTGGCGTCGGACGCAAAGCACGAGAAGGCGCGCGAACTGCTTGCAGGACTATTGTTAGAAGATGGGAACTGGCCGGAAGCGGAACAGCTGTTGCGGCAGGGATTGAAGGTGCTGCCGCACGAAACCGCCTTCAGTTATCTGCTGGCGCGAGTCGAAGTTGAACGCGGCGACGCGCCCAAGGCGATCCGGTTGCTGGAGCGCGATCTGCCAGACGCTAGCGCCGATCCCGATTATCTGGCATTGCTGGCAACGCTGTATCAGCGTGCCGGCCGCAACGCGGATGCCATCAGGACGTTCAGCAAAGCGTTGGCGTTGAGACCGCTCGCGGGCAAGTGGTGGCTAGGAATTGCGATATCATTCGAAGCAGCTAAGGACTGGAGCGATGCGCGCGAGGCCTACACTCGTGCCAAGCTGAGCAATCTCAATCCTGATTTGACCAAGTACGCAGACGAGCGCTTACAAGCGATCCAGTTTAAGTAGCACAGTCTAGTCGCGATTGCGCCGCGCATTGGCATTGCAGTCAGATTTGCCGGCGCGTGCATTACCTTATAACGAAACGCTCCCGCACTGTGTCTCCGCTTTCCATCGATCTGCCATGCATTTGCCTGCTTCATGGGAAGTATGTACTTAACGCAATCCCGCGCCGTTCCTAGCGAATTCGGGCATTTTTGAGTGTCGTTAATATTATACTTGACGCAAGTATAAAATTGTGTACAATGGGATCATGAAGACGAAAAATCCCAAGATTGCCAAGGACAAGAGCGAGATCGTCAGGGGTCTGCCAAAGGCTTGCTCGGACGAAAACGCAGCAGTGATGTTCCTGGAAGCTCAACGCTGGAACGGCCACGCGGCTTGCCCACATTGCGGCAGTGAGAACGTCTACCAGATGAAGGACCGCGAGACCGGAGAACGGAATAAGCGGTTTCTCTGGAAGTGCCGCGAGCCGGAATGCGGCAAGCAATTCACTGTCCGTGTCGGGACGGTCTTCGAAGATTCCCTAATCCCGCTGCGCCACTGGTGCTATGCGTTTTGGGCTGCCTGTTCGTCCAAGAAGGGCGTTTCCGCGCTTCAGATCAAGCGTCAAACGGGTCTGAGCTACAAATCCGCCTTGTTCATGATGCACCGCATTCGGTTTGCCATGGCGGACGACCACGCTAAACCAGCCCCATTGACCGGGACGGTTGAGGTGGACGAAACCTACGTAGGCGGCAAGCCACACGCTAAACAGGCCAGCGGCAAGCGCCTAAGCCCCGTGGCGAACAAGGTTCCGGTAGTCGCCATGGTCCAACGTGGCGGTGAAGTCCGGGCGATGGTCATGCCAACGATCAACGGCGAGAACCTAAAAACGGCTATCGCCGCTAATGTCCACTCCAGCGCTCGCCTGATGACCGACGAATCGTCTGTCTACAAGACCCTGGGGAAGGACTACGAGGGCGGCCACCATACGGTGGTCCACTCGAACGGCGAATATGTCCGGGGAGATGTGACGACCAATACCGTTGAAGGCTTCTTTTCGATCCTCAAGCGGGGAATGGTCGGGACCTTCCATGCCGTCAGCAAGAAGCACCTACACCGCTACGTTTCGGAGTTCGAATACCGCTATAACACGCGGCATTTGGACGATGGAGAGCGAACGGTTAAAGCGATCCGTAAGGCGGACGGTAAGCGGCTTCTTTACCGTGAACCAATTAGCCCGAAGTAGCCACATTTGCTATAATAGGTGCCGGTGGTGGGGATCGAACCCACACGGGCCTGGTAGCCCCTCAGCTCCCAAAGCTGGTCCGTCTGCCAATTTCGGCACACCGGCGAAGTTAAAAGTCCTACCTGGCCCTAACAAGGTGTGTCCGCGAAGACCATCAACCTTGTTAGGGCTTTGGTTTTCTGCTCCCGACAACGGTAGGCATTGCATCAATGCCGGGAGCTTAAATTCTCCTCATCAGGAATCCTCCGGGTCTGGATATACCCAATCGAGCACCGCTTTCAGTGCATCGAGAAAGCGTTGCTTTTTTGCTGCCGAGAACGGTGAACCAGGGGGAGGCAATTCCCTTAAGACTCCGACAATAGCCGTATGGATGCCGCCGGGCGGTCCTTCTCCGCTGCCCCCGCTTTTTGGTTTCTCGGGTGACGTATGTTTTTCAGCTTTCGTTGAATCCGAGACATTCGGTGACTCCGTAACAGATGGTCGCACCATTCGCGTACGGTCGCCGGTGGTTGAGAAGAAGCCAGCCTGTTCGGCTGAGTTCAGAAATACTCGAACAGCCTGTGCGATACGATCCGGTAGTAATTTGTACTGCGTTTTGAACAGGTTCTTTAAACCAACTTCGGGCGGTAATGTACTCCCGCGATACTGTTCGTATACCTTTGAGAAAAGGGGAACGTTCAAAAACGCTTCAATTTTTGCGTTGGTCGCATCACTTGGCATTACGGGAGCCAATATTTTCTTCGCACGTTCCGTGACAGAAAAACGTTCCCCATCGCTTTGGATTAGGCCAAAATGCTTATTTGCTGCTGACACGCGAGTAAGAAAAGTTCCGCTGCGGACGGACTTGTACCCGAGCCACGCGGCCAATTGGTCGTCATCGCAGATTCCGCCGCCTTTTTCATATATGGCTGACGCGACAGCCACCGACGCGGCCAGGTCAAAATACGGAGCATTGAATCCTGAACGGGTCGCGCTTTCGGATTCTTGGGGTACGCGCTCAGACGATTTTTGGTTATCCATTTTACCGTCACCAGTAACTAACTTACCGACCATGGTAAACTGGTTTCCTACGATAGTCAACAGGCCATAGAACAGGATAAAACAGGCAGAAAAATGACCGCAAAAAAAAGTGGACCGAAGCCAGATACCCTTAAATTAGAGGGAGACTGGCGTGGTGCTCTGGGAAAAGCTGTCAAGAAGAAGCGACCGGAAAAAGGCTGGCCACAGCCGGAAAATAAAAAACCACGAAATAACAAGTAATTATAATTTTCATGTCGTGCATATTTCTGAAAGTCAAGATTTTGCTTATCAGCAAACAATATGTGTACTAAAATGCTGTATGTAGAACAAAGGGGTCGTCTATTTGGACGGTGACGGCACCCAACGCCGAGGGGATGCAAACATGGCTAGGCCAATAAAAGAAACGCCTATTCTAACGGGTAAGGATGCCGTTCGTTTTAAGGAAATCATCAAAGAAAACGAGCACCGAAAAGTACCCAACAGCGAATTTCAAAAAGGCAAGCAAGCGTACGAGCAGTTTGGGTTCGCAAGAAAGCAGTTTGGGTTCGCAAGAAAAACAGGCTAATAATTGCCACCTAGTTACCGGATCGCCCGGCTGAGCCCTGACGAACCGCGTCCTGTGTTCGACTGTGGCGACGCTGACCTGAATGAGTTCTTCCGCGAAGATTCCATAAAAGCTTGTAGCCAGTTAATGGCTGTCACCTACGCCCTATATTTTGGGGATGAGGTGGCGGCCTATTACTGCGTTTCCAACGATTCAATCCGCAAAGATATAACATCCGGAAACAGGTTTCACAAACTTCAGGCCCTAATACCCTTTCGCGAGAAGCGCTATTCGAGTATGCCAGCAGTCAAAATAGGGCGCTTCGCAGTAGCAAAAAATAGAGCTAGAAACGGAATCGGCTCCAAGCTAATGAGCGCTATCAAATATGACTTCACTCACGGCAACAAAACCGGCTGCCGATTTATAGTGGTGGATGCATACAACAAACCGGAAGTGATCGCGTTCTATATAAAGAATGGATTCGACTTTCTCACGCTAGGCAACGAAAACGAAAAAACGAGGTTAATGTTTTTTGATCTAATCCGATTTGAAGCATTGGATTCGACGCAATCCACGTAACGCCTTATTTCAGTTCCGCGTTAAATACAAACTTGTCTTTCATTTATGGACACATCGATTACCACCGAACCGTCCATTCTTTCAAACTGAGGAAATCCCTCAATTTGCGTTAAGTACACACTTGCCTGCTTCATAGGCAAACGTCAATCTGGCAGGTACAATTGAGTTGACCATTAGTCGCAGTCGCAAGACTCCCGTTTGGTTACATCTGTCCAGGCATAGTGCCTCGCGGGGTCTGCAGCGCTGGCGGGATTCCTCCCTTGGATACGGATTGCGAGGCACAACGAACCCTGATGCAACCTATACACGAGCAACTCGAGAAGCTTCAATCCGAGCACCTATATCGACGACGACTGGTTGTGGAAGGTGCGCAGGGACCGGAGATTGTTATCGACAGTCGCCGCACACTCTGCTTCTGCAGCAACGACTATCTTGGCCTGGCCAACCATCCGCAGATTGTGGCTGCGTTTCAATCGGCGGCAGCACGCTATGGCGTAGGGGCTGGCGCATCGCATCTGGTGAGCGGCCATAGCAGTGCACACCATGCACTCGAAGAGGAGCTCGCAGACTTCGTAGGTGCGCCACGGGCGTTGTACTTCTCTACGGGGTACATGGCCAATTTGGGTTTGGTGACGGCGTTGACAGACCGGCACGCGACAGTGTTCGAGGACAAGCTAAACCATGCTTCGCTTATTGATGCAGCGCGCCTCAGCCAGGCCAGAATCGGCCGCTACCCGCACGCCGACCTCAAGCATCTGGAAAGACTTCTACTGACCGGCGTTGGTGAAAAGCTGATCCTTACCGATGGTGTATTCAGCATGGATGGCGACATTGCGCCATTGACCCCGCTAGTACGTCTGGCACAACGCTACGGCGCCCGACTCGTTGTTGATGACGCGCATGGGCTAGGCGTGCTGGGGAAGAACGGCGGCGGCTCGTTCGAGTTGCTGGCTGAACCGGTGCGATCGCCGGCCATTCTGATGGGGACGCTCGGCAAGGCCTTCGGCACATTCGGCGCATTTGTTGCGGCAGACGAAGAAGTGATCGAACTTCTTATCCAGCGTGCACGCACTTATATTTATACGACGGCGCTTCCCGCCGCAATTGCCGAAGCGACGCGTGCCAGTTTGGTGCTGGCGCGTACAGAAACCTGGCGCCGGGAAGCTTTACGCGCACGTATTGACCAGTTTCGACGCGGCGCAAGCGAACTCGGGCTGCGTCTGATGGAATCGGAAACACCGATCCAGCCGGTCATTTTGGGTGAACCGCAGGATGCACTCGAAGCCAGTGCGCTGCTACGCGCATGTGACATCCTGGTACCGGCCATCCGTCCTCCCACCGTACCGCCGCATTCCGCGCGTCTGAGATTCACCTTCTGCGCTATGCATACCGTGGAGCAGGTGAATCGGCTGCTGGACGCACTGGCAAAACTCAGGATAGGCGCAAATTGACGACCCTGTTTCATGCCGCGCATGGTGCCGGACCGGACATTGTGCTGGTGCACGGATGGGGCCTGCATGGCGGAGTATGGAGCAGCCTCGCCCCTGCGCTGGCATCGCACTATCGCGTGACTGTAGTCGATCTGCCTGGCCATGGACGCAGTCCGGCTCTTGCTCGGGATGCGAATATCGACGCCTATGCGGACGAATTAGCGACGACGATGCCGTCGCCGGCGATTTGGGTGGGCTGGTCACTTGGTGCGACAATTCTGTTGCGGATGTCTCGGCGCCATCCACAGAATATTCAAAGACTGGTGCTGGTGGGGGCCACGCCGCGTTTCATCCGTTGCGAAAACTGGCCATGGGGTCAGGACGCGGAAGTGCTTGAGGCTTTCGGCCGCGAACTGAGTCTCTCCTACCGCGCGACGCTTCAGCGCTTTCTCAGTTTGCAGCTAGGAAGCGAAGGCGATCTGAGGGTTCCAGTAAAGCAAATGCGCAGGGAACTTTTGCGTTACGGCGCACCGGATCCCGTAGCGCTGCAGGCGGGTTTGTCGATCCTGCGCGATACCGATCTGCGCACATCGCTGTCGCAAATTAACGTCCCGTGCCAGGTGATTCACGGCACGCATGACCGGCTGGTTCCGGTGGCAGCCGGTGAATTCTTGGCGAGTCGGTTGCCGTTCGCACGCCAGGACTTGCTTCAGTCAGCGGGTCACGCGCCTTTTCTGTCGCACCCCGGGGCATTTCAAAACGTACTCGAGAATTTCCTCCGTGGCTGACACGCTTATACCTACACCACTTAATAAACGCAGCGTACGCGCGGCGTTCGGGCGTGCCGCAACATCCTACGATTCCGCGGCGGTACTGCAACGTGAGGTTGCAGACCGACTAATTGAGCGGCTTGACCTGGTGAAACTCGACCCTGAATGTATCCTCGACGTGGGGAGTGGCACCGGATATTGCACGCGCGCCCTGACACGTCGCTTTCCGAAAGCGCGCGTGCTGGGCATGGATATTGCGCCAGCTATGACGGCTGCGGCGGCGCACTGCGGACGGCGTTTTTTTTTCTGGCCGGGCCAGGGTCTGCGTCCGCGCTATGTGTGCGGCGACGCCGAGTGTTTGCCGTTTGCGGCACGCTCGGTGGACCTGGTGATCTCGAATCTGACGCTGCAATGGTGTCATCCCGATTCGGCCTTCGCCGAGTTTGCCCGGGTGCTGCGCCCGGGCGGCTTGCTCATGTTCACCAGTTTTGGCCCCGACACATTGCGCGAGCTGCGCGCCGCTTGGTTCTCTGTCGACAAAGCGGCGCATGTGCATGATTTCATCGATATGCATGATCTTGGCGACGCGCTGTTGCGTGCCCGTTTTGCCGAACCGGTGATGGATGTCGAGCGGCTCACTCTGACCTACGCTAAAGTTCATGACGTGCTGCGCGATTTGAAAGCCGTCGGGGCACACAACGCCGCACTGGCGCGGCCCACTGGTCTTACCGGCAAACGCCGGTTTGCCGACTTTCGTGTGGCGTACGAAGCGATGGCCCTGGCAGATGGCCGTATTCCAGCGAGTTACGAAGTGGTCCATGGGCATGCCTGGGCCCGTGAACAGCAAACTGACGACCGGCCGACCCTCGGCGGCGTCGTTGCCGTTCCGTTGACGCAGTTCAAGCGTCGGGGGTTGTGAGCTTGGGTCGCGGCTGGTTCATCACTGGAACCGATACCGGTGTAGGCAAGACCCATATCGCATGTGCGCTAATGCGTGCTCTGGCGCTTCGCGGATACAGCGTCGCCGGCATGAAACCCGTTGCTAGCGGTTGCCGTGCCACCAGCACCGGCCTGCGCAGCGCCGATGCCGAAGCTTTGTTGGGGGAAACTTCGATCGCCGTGAATTATGAAGAAACTAATCCCTACGCATTTGCGCCGGCAACCGCACCCCATTTGGCTGCGGCGGCCAGCGGCATCGAAGTGCGCATTGATACAATCGCCTCGTGCTATGCCACGCTTGCCAGCCGCGCGCAGTGCGTGGTTGTCGAGGGGATTGGAGGCTGGCTCGTGCCAATCGGACCACAAATGACGATGGCGGACGTTGCCGGGGCTCTCGATTTGCCGGTAATCCTGGTGGTGGGTGTGCGATTGGGTGCTCTCAACCACGCATTACTTACCGTGCGTGCGATAAATGCGTGCGGCATGCGGCTTGCTGCCTGGGTGGCCAATCGGATTGACCCGGATCCGCTCCTGGACGGATATCTGCAGGCCCTGCGTGAGCGTATCGGAGCGCCTTTGCTTGGGGCAATACCCTACAGTCGGGAAGCCAATGCGATGGATAATCAGTCTCATCTTGACCTTGCGCCGCTGTTGCCCTGACCCAGTCTGCGGTTCCACCAAAGCTAGATTCACTCAATCTGATTTATCCGTTTTTAAATCTGTAAATTCCAGCAATAACCGTCACGGTCGAAGTTTTGCTCCCAAGAAAGGAGCAGTTTATATTTAGTCCGGGTCTATTGCGGAGCCGATGCCCATGTGATAGCGTGCCGCGCGGCTTTATCGATGGTGCTCTGTCAGATTTGTCATTGACTTATATCAACAAATCGCGACATTGCTGGTAACCTATAGTCGCTGGTAACCGGTTAGCTGACCCCGGCCGGACTGTCCCCGGGGCCATTGAAAGCTGATTCTGGCCCGTATAACCACCGATGAACGAGACCAAACCGGAGTATCGGGTAATTATTTACCCTAACCGGTCGTTGTCCGGGCGGGGCATGTTGCGCCTGCTTTTGGCTTATGCAGCCGTCAGCGTAAGTCTTTCGGTGGGCTTTGCTTTTGCGGGAGCCTGGCTAGTAGCGCCCTTCATGGGCCTCGAAACCTTGGTCATCGCAGCCGTGCTTTACTGTGTTGCGCGCCATGCGCGCGATTACGAGACCGTTATTATCGACGGCGATCGCATGGAAATAGAGCAGATTGAGGGTCGGGAAAAACACCGGACAACTTTGCAGCGCTACTGGGTGCGGGTAAATCTCGAAACCCAAGCAGATGGATGGTATCCATCACGCCTCTTGGTTGGATCGCATGGGCGCTGGTATGAGATTGGAGCTTCGCTCAATGACGAGGAGCGCGAATCGTTATCGAAGCGGTTGCGCGAAATGCTCCGTCCACCGGGTCCACGGTAGGAAAGCGCCATGAGCGCTGAAAAGAATTGAAGAGGCAGCAAGATCTGCCCGGAATAAAGAATTAACAATACTTGCACCACGGGAGAATGTAGGCATGTCCATAAGCATTAAGAGATTGACGGGGCCCGCGACCTTGACCTGGGCGCGCCTAATCGCGGGTATCGGCCTGCTATTGTTTGCCGGCGTTGCGGCGGCTGACTACGCGATGAACTTCCCGACTCCCGTTACCCCCACGGCAAAGGAAATTTATAACCTGCAGAACATCATCCTGGTGATCTGCGCCGTAATCTTCGTGGTGGTGTTCGGATTCATGTTCTATTCGATCATCATGCATCGCAAGAGCCGCGGCTATAAGCCGGCGCAATTCCATGAAAGCACAACTGTCGAAATTATCTGGACAGCGATCCCCTTCCTCATTCTGGTGGGCATGGCGATTCCCTCGACTGCCACGCTTCTCAAGATGGAAGACACCAGCAAAGCCGCTCTAACTGTAAGGATTACGGGCTTCCAATGGAAATGGCAGTACGAATATCCGGATCAGGGAATCAGTTTCTACAGCAATCTTTCCACGCCCACGCCGGAAATCGAAAATCAGGCCCCTAAGGACAAACACTATCTGCTTGAGGTCGACCATCCTCTGGTGCTGCCGATCGGCGAAAAGGTCCGTTTTCTTATCACAGCCGATGACGTCATCCACTCTTGGTGGGTACCAGCCTTCGGCGTGAAGACTGATGCGATCCCGGGCTTCATCAACGAATCCTGGGCGAAAATTGATGTCCCGGGAACTTATCGTGGCCAGTGTGCCGAGTTGTGTGGCAAGGATCACGGTTTCATGCCGATCGTCGTCAAGGCAGTAAGCCAGGAGGACTTTGTCAAATGGGTCAGCGACCAGAAGGCACAGATGGTCGCGTCTGCAGACGACACCAGCAAGATTTGGACGAAAAGTGAACTCCTGGCTCAGGGCGAGAAGGTGTTCACGGCCAATTGCGCGGCCTGTCATCAAGCGACCGGCACAGGGATGCCGGGAACTTTCCCGCCGCTAGCCGGTGGCAAGACCTTTTCAGCATCCGCCGAGCTTATGCAGAATCTGCGTGAGCGCGGCTTCCTGACCAAGAACAATCGCATCCAGATGGGTCCGGTGAAAAACCATCTTGATATCGTAATGAACGGTATCCCGGGCACCGCCATGCAGGCGTTCGGCAAGCAGCTGAGCGACAGCGACATTGCAGCTGTCATCACCTACGAACGAAACTCCTTCGGAAATCATACCGGCGACCTGATTCAGCCTTCCCAGGTGAAGGCATTACGCTAAGTCGACTGGACGGCATTCGAGAACAAATTCGAAGTCAGGAGATAAAAGATGACAACCGCAACCGCACACCACGAAGAGCATCCGACCGGCCTGAAGCGCTGGCTATTTACCACCAATCACAAAGACATCGGCACCATGTACCTGATGTTCAGCCTGCTCATGTTCTTTGTTGCCGGCAGCTTCGCGATGGTAATCCGCGCCGAGCTTTTCAAGCCCGGCATGGAGATTGTGCAACCGTATTTTTTCAATGAGCTGACCACGATGCATGGTCTGGTCATGATTTTCGGAGCGATCATGCCCGGATTCGTCGGATTCGCGAACTGGCTGATTCCGATGATGATCGGAGCCCCGGACATGGCTCTGCCGCGTCTCAATAACTGGAGTTTCTGGATACTGCCATTCGCGTTCACGCTGCTGCTCAGCACGTTTTTCATGCCCGGCGGCGCACCGGCTGGTGGCTGGACGATGTATGTACCCCTGTCCATCCAGGCTGGCATCGGCATGGATTTTGCGATCCTGTCGATTCACATGATGGGCATTTCGTCGATCCTGGGCGCGATCAATATCATCGTGACTATTCTGAACATGCGGGCACCAGGCATGGCGCTCATGAAAATGCCGCTGTTCGTGTGGACCTGGCTAATTACTGCCTTTCTGCTGGTCGCAGTCATGCCGGTGCTTGCAGGCACTGTAACCATGGTGCTTATGGACCGTCACTTCGGCACGCATTTCTTCGATGCGGCCGGCGGTGGTGACCCAGTCTTGTTCCAGCACATTTTCTGGTTCTTCGGACATCCCGAAGTCTACATCATGATCCTGCCGGCATTCGGCATCATCTCGCAGATCATACCGACGTTTGCGCGCAAGCCTCTGTTCGGCTATGAGTCGATGGTTTATGCCACGGCATCGATCGCGTTCCTTTCCTTCATCGTCTGGGCGCACCATATGTTTACAGTTGGCATGCCGCCGGCCGGTGAAATGTTCTTTATGTATTCAACCATGCTGATTGCCGTGCCTACCGGCGTAAAGGTCTTCAACTGGGTGGCAACGATGTGGCGTGGATCCATGACCTTCGAGACACCGATGCTGTTTGCCATCGGATTCGTGTTCCTGTTTACAATCGGTGGCTTTTCCGGATTGATGCTCGCTATCGCGCCGGATGACTTCCAGTATCAGGACACCTATTTCGTGGTTGCGCATTTTCATTACGTACTGTTCTCAGGCGCCGCAATGGCGATGATGGGAGGCTGCTATTACTGGCTGCCGAAATGGACCGGCCATATGTATAACGAGGCACTTGGCAAGCTTCATTTCTGGCTGACAACGATCTTTTTCAACGTCACCTTCTTCCCGATGCACTTCCTGGGACTTGCCGGCATGCCGCGCCGCATACCGGATTACGCGCTGCAGTTCGCGGGCTTCAACGAAATTGCAAGCATTGGCGCCTTCGGTCTGGGTCTGTCGCAATTATTGTGGGTCTACATCATCTACCAGACTGTGAAAGGCGGGAAAAAGGCCACGAACAAGGTATGGGAGGGCGCTGAAGGGCTTGAATGGACGCTGTCCTCGCCACCCCCGTATCACAGTTTCGCCGTAGCACCCAAGATCAAGTAGGCTGGAGTCTTGGGCAGTAGACCTGACCCCGGCGCCAGGTAGTGGGCGCTGGGGTCACCTTACAAGGCAGCGTAGCGATGACAGACGAAACGACAGACAGGTCAGAACGTATGCGCCGCGCCAATCTGCGCACCGCGCTGGTGTTGGCGGTTATCGTAATCGCGGGTTTTCTTTACACGATACTTCGGGGCGTCACATGAAACTGGCCTGCGAGTTCGATGAGCAACAAACCGATCACGATCCAATCCGTACGCTCCCGCTGGCGCCGGCCGGCCTGTTCGATTGCGGCAACGCGCAGGCCGCAACCTGCTGACGACCAGTTTACTGTGTTGAACCATTAATAAATCATCACTAAGAGAAAAGGGGATTGAGAATGTCCGCGGAACACGGTAGCTACTATCTGCCTAACCCGAGCCCATGGCCCATCGTCACCTCAATGGGCCTGTTCACGCTGGCGCTCGGTGCCGTTCTAACTATCAACAGCCTCGGTGCCGGACCCTGGGTGCTGCTGGCAGGGGCAGCCATCATCGTTTATATGATGACACGCTGGTTCGGCCAGGTGGTCGGCGAGAGCGAAGGGGAGCAGTACAATGCCCAGGTGGACATGTCTTTCCGCATGGGCATGGCGTGGTTCATCTTCTCCGAAGTGATGTTCTTTGCCGCATTCTTCGGTGCCCTGTTCTACGTGCGCCATTTCTCCGTGCCCTGGATTTCGCAGGATCATCTGCTTTGGCCGGGATTTCAGGCAGTGTGGCCCACCAGTGGCCCGAAGGGTGCTGCCTTTACGCCCATGGCGCCCTGGGGGATACCGGCAATCAATACCCTCATTTTGCTGACTTCGGGTGCAACGATCACCTGGGCGCACTGGGGATTGCTCAAAGACAATCGCGCGCAACTTATCGTCGGACTTTTCTTGACCGTCGTCTTGGGCATCTGCTTCTTGACTTTGCAGGCGCATGAGTACATCCACGCATACACCGAACTGGGGTTAAATCTAAAGGCCGGTGTCTACGGGGCGACGTTCTTTATGCTAACCGGTTTTCACGGCCTACACGTGACCATCGGAACGATTATGCTGATCGTGATGCTGTTCCGCAGCATCAAGGGACATTTTCGACCGGACAACCACTTTGCTTTCGAGGCTGTTTCCTGGTACTGGCACTTCGTGGACGTGGTGTGGCTTGGGCTGTTCATCTTCGTGTATTGGCTCTAAGAATCACGCATAAAAAAAGGCCACTGGCGGCTCGCCAGTGGCCTTTTTTGTGCGCTTTCGAGTTCTAGATTCCTCTGATCCCCGGACGTCACCACTTAGTGTTGCGGCAGTCCATGCGGCGAGAGCCAGCCCATGTAGAAGCCGGCCCACAGCAGAAAGAATAACGCCAGCGACAGAGCAATACGTACCGTCAGGAATCTTACGGTGCGAGTACCCTGTCCCTTTTGGCGGTAAAGTGAGCCCAGGGCGCTAAATAGGCTGCCGATCACCAGCAGGAGCATGATGATTACGACGCCGCGGAAAATGACAGATATCGGCATGGTTGGCCAGGCACCTCGTAGGGGAATGAAGTATACTACCGTAATGTAACCCGATTACCAGCCGCTTTCCCAATAATCCACCTCGCAGCAATGCCGACCGCAAGAATACGATTCCGCCCATCCCTGGTGCCCACTCTCGCGACGCTGCTGCTTTTCCCGGCGCTTGTCGAACTGGGGCTATGGCAGCTGCATCGTGCCCAGGCGCAGATTGAGGTTCGGCATGAGTTGAACGTACGCAATCGAACCAACCCGATCAAGCTTGGCGCACAGCTGCAAAGCCCGGACAAACTGCGCTATTTCCGTGTCGTGGCCAAAGGCGTGTGGGACACCCGTTATCAGATTCTCCTGGACAATCAGGTGAAAAATAACAGCGTCGGCTACGATGTCATTACGCCATTGCGAATCGCCGGCAGCGACACACGGGTGTTGGTCGATCGCGGATGGGTGCCGATGGGAGTTGACCGCGAACATTTGCCTAAAATCAGCACGCCCACAGGAATGCAGGAAATTAACGGCATCGCCACCATACCCAGTGCTCATTTTTTTACCTTGGCGCGACCTGCGCCCCTAAATGGTCCTTGGCAGAAAGTGTGGGAAAATATGGATATGGTGCATTTCAAGAAGGCGGTTCCATTCCCCCTGCAACCGGCCGTTATCCAGCTCGACCCCGCAAGCCCGGCAGGGGGCTTTGTGCGTGACTGGAACCCGCCCGACAACCGTGTTGCGATGCACAAGTCGTATGCGTTCCAATGGTTCGCTCTGGCAACAGCGCTCGTGATTATCTATATATGGGTAAACATCCGGAAAGAAGACGCAGATTCCAAAGATAACGGGCAGGAAGCGGAATGACCCAGTCTATTAACAAAATACCAACATCCTCGGCCAGCGTTGGACCCAACAGGTTCAAGCTTTTGCTCATTGCCGGTCTGTTTTTCCTCCCGGCGATCTTGGCGTCCATCCTGTATTTCGCGGGATGGCGGCCCTCTAGCCAGGTGAATCACGGCGAGCTGGTGCAACCGGCTCGACCGATCAACGATGTTGCCCTGAAGACCGTTGATGGTTCCTTGCTGGCGTTTAAAGCATTGCGCGGCAAATGGCTCATGGTCTATTTTGGGACATCTGCGTGTCAAAGCGCTTGCGTTCATAACCTCTACAAGATGCGCCAAGTCCAGATCGCGGAAGGCAAGGACGCAGACCGGATAACCCGGGTATTTGTGGTCACCGATGGAGCGACCCCACCGACACTGCTTGCGACCCTAAAGGACTATGCCGGCATGCGTGTGCTGACCGGTCCACCCGCGGCAATCGAAGCCCTGGCCCAGCAATTTGTGTTACCCGCAGGCTCGCCTCTCGCCGGACTAAATCGTATCTACATCGTGGACCCTGTTGGGAACCTGATGATGAGCTATCCGGTAGATGCGGATCCGAGTGGCATGCGTAAGGATTTAGTACGTCTTCTTCAGGTATCCCAAATAGGCTAAGCCATGCTGAACAAGAGCATGTCGGCGAAATTCTTCCGTCTGGCGTTGTTTTCGGCCGCATTCGCCTTCCTGCTCGTACTGCTTGGTGCCTACGCGCGGGTGTCCGACGCCAATCTCGGATGCCCGGTGTGGCCGGGCTGCTACGGCAAGGCTTTCGAGCCGCTCACCGCACACCAGATCTACGCGGCGCGCAGCGATCAGGCGCCACCTCCAGATGCGGCGGAAGAGCAGGCCTGGAAAGACACCCTGCATCGTTATTTCTCCGGCAGCCTCGGGCTCCTCATGTTCCGCCTGGTTTACTTAGGGTGGCAGTTAAAGAAGCGTTACCGTAAACAGCAGGTCATTATTCCGGGCGCCGTGTTCCTGCTGGTATTTCTGCAGACCGGCCTCGGCGTCGTCACTGTCAAAATGCACCTCAAGCCGCTCGTAGTCATGATGAATCTCGCGATCGGCTTGGGAATACTCGGATTATTATGGTGGGTAATGCTGCGCGAGCAGCGTTTCTGGAAGCCCGTGGCGCTTAATCCGAGGACCCGACATCTGCGCTACCGAGCCCTCTTCGCGCTGCTGCTTGTCGTCGCTGAAATTCTTCTTGGTGGCTGGACTGCCGGAAACGATGCCGCCTTGGCATGTCCCGATTTTCCGACCTGTCAGGGCCACTTATGGCCGGTAATGGATTTCGTCAACGGCTTTACGCTGTGGCGCGATGTCGGACTGAACTACGAAGGCGGGATGCTGGACTTGTCGGCAATTACCGCCATCAATATGGCGCACCGTATCGGCGCATTGATCACGCTGTTGTATGTCGGTTGGCTCGCGCTGCACACCATCCGCGTCGGTTTTGACAGTAATCTCTGTCGCTACGGCATGCTGGTCCTTGTTTTGTTGCTTGGCCAGACGGTTCTCGGGGTATTGGATGTCGTGCTGCGAATGCCGGTCCTAATTGCCGTTGCGCACAGTGGTGTTGCGGCCCTGTTGATGCTTGGCCTGATCACGCTAAATCATGTTTTGCGACCGCGAAAATCAAATGGTACGTAGCGACTAGACCAGTCCGGCGTCGGATCAAGACTTGACATTAGCGGCTAGGACCGCTGCAATCCGTTCCCGGCTCGTGCCCAAGGCACGCGGGCCACGGCGAAAAACCGCCCATTATATAAAGGTTTCTGACCTGAACATGAATACCCGGACGGAAGCAGCACTCGCAACTTTGCGTCGGCAACGATTGCTGAGCCACGCGCGCGAGTATCTCGAGCTAGGCAAGCCGCGTGTTGTGATGCTGATCGTTTTCACCGCAGTGGTCGGCATGTTCATGGCGACGCCCGGTATGGTGCCCTGGAATATCCTTATTTTAGGTACAGTCGGGATCGGCCTGGCGGCGAGCGCGGCCGCCAGCATCAACCATCTCCTCGACCAAAAATTTGATGCCGAGATGGCACGCACGAGAGCCCGGCCACTACCCACAGGTCAATTGAGTCCGCGCCAGGCGCTGGTTTTCGCTATCGTTCTGGCGGTCGTGTCAATGACCATCCTGGTGCTAGGCATCAACATGCTGACCGCGGTGCTGACATTTGCTTCGCTCATCGGTTATGCGGTGATTTATACCCTCTATCTAAAACACGTTACGCCGCAGAATATCGTAATCGGCGGTGCCGCGGGCGCCGCCCCACCGGTGCTTGGTTGGGCCGCAGTTACAGGACATGTGAGTGGTGATGCGCTGCTGCTCTTTTTGATAATCTTTGCATGGACGCCGCCGCACTTCTGGGCGTTGGCACTTTACCGCGAGCAGGAATACGCGCGCGTGCGCATCCCCATGCTGCCGGTCACACATGGCAGCAAATTCACCCGCCTGCATATCCTGTTGTATACCCTGTTGCTGTGCGCCGTGACTGTCATGCCGTTCGCAACCAAACTAAGCGGGTGGCCATACCTGGTCGGCGTTCTCATACTCGATGCGGGATTCCTGTCCTACGCCTGGCGGCTGTATCGTCACTACAGCGACAAACTCGCGCGTCGAACATTCATTTACTCAATTCAGTATCTGTCGCTTCTATTCGCTCTGTTAATGCTCGACCACTACCGGACATATCTGGGCACTGTACTGAGTGCGATTCCGCGCTGAGACGAAGCCAAGAGCTGATCGGATTCGACTGTCTTTAGCCAGTTCTAATCAATTGCCGTAGGGAAAGTTTTACGCGCCGCAAAAAAAGAAAGGGCCTCAATAAGAGGCCCCCTATACCAATCATCCGCGCCGGGTTCCCGGTTTGATTGTTTAACCTAGACTGCGGTCGCTTCGATGTCCAAGACGTCCTTCATATGCGTCAGCGCCTTCTTTTCGATCTGGCGTATGCGTTCTGCCGAAACTCCATATTCACGCGCCAGTTCGTGCAGCGTAGGTTTCTCTTCGTCCAGCCAGCGGCGCTGAATTATTGCGCGGCTGCGCGGGTCAAGATCGGCCAGCGCAGTTGACAGCTGCTTGTCGCGAGCCACTTCTCCGGTCGATTCGGTGTACAAACTCTCCGGGTTATAGCGCATGTCCTTTAAGTATCCCGCCGGTGACGCGTGAAATTCGTCATCGTCGGCATCGTCGTGGGCGTCAAACGGCACGTCCATGTTGGTCATGCGCGATTCCATCTCCTTGACCGTTTCCACCGGCACGTCCAGGTCGGCGGCCAGGCTGTCCATTTCGTCCCGGTTCATCCAGCCGATGCGGCTGCGAGACTTGCGCAAATTGAAGAACAGCTTGCGCTGGGCCTTCGTAGTGGCAACCTTGACGATGCGCCAGTTGCGCAAAACAAAGTCATATATCTCGGCGCGGATCCAGTGCACGGCAAAAGACAGCAAACGCACGCCGTGCGCGGGGTCGAAATGCCGCACCGCTTTCATGAGACCGATATTGCCTTCCTGGATCAGGTCGGCCTGTGGCAGGCCGTAGCCGCTGAAACCGCGGGCCACGCGCACGACGTAACGCAGGTGCGAGACCACCAGCTGACGCGCTGCCTCGAGGTCACCATTGCGCTGCAGGCGCTCGGCCAGCCGACGCTCCTCTTCAGCGCTTAATACGGGTACCGCGTTGACAGCGCGGACGTAGCTTGACAGCCCGCCTTCGGCGCTTAAATTCATTCCAATCGGCAGTGGTAGGGTCTGGGTCATGAATCGCCTCCCTTTAGGAAATTGATTGCCCGTCGGTTTGGGCTAGTTTAGCACTCGTCCCTTGAGAGTGCCAATCGGGAGAAAAGTTCAGCCAACCCTGCGTGGTCCTTGGGACTAATACCGTGAATTCGGGAATAAAGTCGCAAACTGGGGGTAGGTCTCCCGGAATAAAGCTGCAAACCGAAACTCCCCGATTTCCCCGGTTTCCTTGATTTCCGGCAAATAATGCATAGTCATTTGCAACGTGCGTAGCATACTTTCGCTTTCTATCCGATGAACGGCGAGGAATACTGGCGGCCGTCCATCCAGGAGCGGGCGGCCCTGGTGCTCGACCGGAGGCTTTCATACCTCCAAATCGCCCGCGCTACCGGGGGTACACCAGGGGCAAGTCAGTCGTATCCTCACGGGCCACATAAAATAAAGTATCAGGCAACGTGCAGAAGCTTTGCCGTTACGCGGACACACTTGAACCCGCCGCCTTTCCGAACGAATCAGCCCGGGACCTGCAGCAGGCGATCCTTGCCTGTCGGCGCTAAAAACTTTTGATCATCTGAAGCCGGTTATGCTGGCCTAACTTTGACCAGGATTCCATCGAGATGTTCCACAACCGCGTACGCCGCCACAGCCATCTCGGCGGCAGGAGTCCCGAGGCATTCGAGGCAACCTCAAAAACCCGTTCGGGAGTGTCCTGAATAGCAGGGGGGAGCGCATTCCTATTCAAGAGCGTGATAAAAGCAAGAGCTGGATGGAAAAAGGAGGCGGACGGTCTGGAATTCAACGGCGCCGGGTCGTATCAGATCAAACGTACCGGCGAGGCGGTCATTTCGCTATAGAGTACAACGCGGTCACGACCGGATTCCTTGGCGCAATAAAGCGCCCGGTCGGCAGTTTCGACGACGCTCGCAGCGTCGCCCGCGCACTCCGGGTAACACGATGCGCCGATGCTGACGGTCATGGTGATCGGTCGGCCATCCGGCAAGGTGAACGGCATGTCGGCAATGACGCGGCGAATGTCTTCGGCGAACTCCTTCGCTGCCGCGCCAGGGATTTCAGGGAGCATCACGGCAAACTCCTCGCCACCGTAGCGTGTAGCTAGATCGACGTCCCGCACGCGCGAGGCGATCCGGCCGGCGATCGCCGCAAGGATTGCGTCACCAGCCTGATGACCGAAGGTATCGTTGACGTTTTTGAAGTGATCGATATCGATCATCAAGAGCGCGTAGGCATTCGCGTAACGCTTCGCCCGCCGGTGTTCCCGTGCCAGCGCGCGTTCGAATACACGCCGGTTGTGAATGCCAGTAAGGGCGTCGACGCTTGCCTCCTCTTCGAGCCGGGCTGTGAGTCGCGCATTTTTGATTGCGCTGCTCGCGAGCCGTGCAAAGAGCGTGAGCAGCTCGATCTCGTTTTGCTCGAAACTGTCACGATCCGCGCGATAGAAATAGATGACGCCCAAGCGATCGCCGCCGCTGGCGAGCGGCAGGCAGATGTAGCCTTGGATACCTTCCGCATGCGCCAAAGCGCTCAGGCGATGCCGAGTTTCTGGTCGGTCATTGCTGATCGCGTGGCTGCCGCTGCTGAATACCTCTTCGGCAAGCCCGCCAGTGCGAAATTGCATCTGGCCCACAAACCGGGTCGACAAGCCATGGGTCATTCGGTCGGTGAAGCGGTGCGTCTTTTGATCGTAGAACACCACGCATGCGGCGTGCGCGCCGACAAGCTCGGCGCCATGGACCATAGCCTGGTCGAGCGTGGCCGTAAGACCGCCGGCGGAATTGAGACTCACCGCCAATTGGTTCAAGGCATCGAACTGCGCGTTCTTGCGCAGCAACGATTGCTGGGCTGCATGCATATAGGTGTCCATCGCCAAGCCGATGTCGAACAGGATGACCTTGAGCAGGGCCGATACCGTGCGTTCCGCCCGTTTCGGGTCGCCCGGCAACAGCGCGTGAATTTCGGCCAGGAAGAAGTCAAGGTACTTGCCGTAGGCGCCGAGGTACCACTTGACGTCGAGATTGATTCGCTCGTGCACGATACCAACCCGCAACCGGTCGTGAACATAGTCCAGATCATAGTCACCCGCGGTGAGGCTATCGAAATACTTCGCCTGCGCGCGCTTAAGCCTTTTGACAGAGGCCGGATCACGCAGAAACGCGTGGGCGCCGGGAAATGCCAGGAGGTGCGCATAGAAACGATCGACGAATGTCGACTGGACATTCGCTTGCTGCAGGCGTGCATGCAGCGCCTTCAGGAGCACGATGTCCTCCGCACCCAGTCCCAAAAATGCCTTGCGCTCCGCTATTTGCGGTTCATCAAGGCCGAGCTCTCGAAGGAGCGTCTCCAAATTGGCAATCTCGTGATTCATGGTTATGGCAATCTTTATTTATTTTCTACTCTCCAAACAATGAATCTAACAGTTAATTCTTTCAAGGTTGAAAGCATACTTTCTGCATGGCTCGACAGACCATGCGTTAAACTGGAACGATTTTATTGATCGTGTCCGCGGTCTTTCGACTCTTCTTGGGAGGGCGCTCCGTCTGTCTATCTTCGAGTTCAGTCGCCACGTTAACCGGAGCCGCGCGCGGTTTCCTGGCGTGCTTGGCTTGTGCTCTTTTCCGTTTTGTGTGCGTGCGACCACACGGCCAGCCACCTTTCGAAATCCTGGGATTCCAGCGGTTTGCTGATGAAATAGCCCTGACCCATATCGCAACCAAGCGCGACGAGCCGATCCCAGACCGCCGGATCCTCGATACCCTCGGCCACAACCTCGAGGCCAATATCGTGGGCCAGCGTGATTGTCGAATGGACGATCGCCTCGGAGGCGGAATTGACCAGCATGTCGTTGACGAAGGATTTATCGATCTTCACCGCATCGACCGGGAGGCGCTTGAGGTAGGCAAGCGAGGAGTGTCCTGTGCCAAAATCGTCTATGAAGAGCCGGATACCCAGGTCGCGCAGCCGCGCGAGAGCTTTGAGCGCCCGCTTCGGATCATCCATCATGGCGCTTTCCGTGATTTCCACCTCAAGCTTTTGCGGATCGACGCTCCAGGCCCGGAGCAGCCCGGCGATCCGATCAATCAGGTCAGGATCACGGAGATTGCGCACGGACAGGTTGACGGCGATCGGCAAGTGGAGCCCGGCCTCACGCCAGATTGACAGCTGGCGCAATGCGGCTTCGAGCACCCAGTCGGTCATGGGCTTGATGAGACCCGTGTGCTCGGCAAGCGGAATGAAACTGTCCGGGGGAATCAGGCCCTCTCGCGGGTGGCGCCAGCGCACGAGCGCTTCGGCACCGCAGACCCGCCGACTGCCGAGATCTACCTTGGGCTGGTGGTACAGCACAAGCTCGCCGTTGTCGATAGCCTGGCGCAATTCGCTCGCCAAGGCGAGCCGACGCGGGCTTTCCTCGTCTGGGCTCGGCGCGTAGACGGCGTAGTGCGTGCCCGCCTCTTTCCCCTGGTGCATGGCGAGGTCGGCATGACGCACGAGCCGCACGGCATCGGCGCCGTGTTGCGGATAGAGGGCGATGCCGACCGTGGCGGTGATATCGAGATGGATGTCACCCACCTCAAACGGCGGCGCCAACACTCCGATCAGTTCCCGTGTCGCGCGAATCGCGTGCGCTCCATCACCCCCCGGCAGCAGCACGGCGAACTCATCTCCGCGCATGCGCGCGACCACTTCATCTCCCCGGCAATGGTCGGCAAGGCGCATCCCGACGTTCCGGATGATCAGATCCCCCTGGTCGAACCCGAGTGCGGCATTGATCTCGTTCAGCCGGTCGATGTCAAGCAAAAGGAGCGCCAGCGGCCGATCCGGCGCAGCGGTGATGCGGCGCTGCAGCAGATCCTCGAGATAGGCATGGTTCGGCAGTCCGGTGAGTCGATCGAAGTGCGCCATGCGACGGATGGTTTCGTGGGCTGCGTCGTGCGCGGCGCGCGTGCGCAGAACGCCTATTCCAAACGCGAGATCTTCCGCCATTTCGATCAGCAGATTGAATTCTTGGGCATCAAAAGCGTCGGTTTCACCGGCGTAAATGGCAAGTACGCCGATTACACGATCGTGCACGACCAGCGGGAAAGCTGCGCACGCTGCGTAGCCGCGCCGACTCGCTTCATCCCGCCAGGGCGTAAATCCCGGCTCGGTCGCAAGCTGCCGCGTCACATAGGGCTTGGCGGTGCGAATGGCCGTGCCGGCCGGCCCGTGTCCGCGCGCGGCGTCACGCCAAGTAATGGTGCCCACGACATTCGAGAGCGCCGTGAGGCCGCCATCAAACCCCGCCTGCGCCACAACACGTATGCGGCATTGATCCGTCTGTTCCGCATAACCCGCCCAGGCGAGGCGGTAGCCTCCTACCTCAGCGATGATCCGACACATCTGCGCGAGCAGCGTGTCTTCGTCCGCAGCACGCACCACGACCCGGTTGCCGGCGCTAAGGACCTTGAGCGCACGATTTACCCGCTCCAGTGCGGCCGCCATGTCGTCGAAACCGCGGGCGAGCTCACCCAGTTCCTCCCGGCTGTGCGGCAGGCCCGTTCGAGTGCCGAAATCGCCCTTGCCAAGACACCGCGCAGCGTTGGCGAGCGCCTGCACGCGACGCAACACCAGCGCCTCGCCCCCGATCCACGCGCCGACGAGGGCGAGCGTGGCAACGACGGCGAAGAGAATGAGGTCGCGGGCAAAATCCCTCTGCGCCGTGGCAAGGACTGCTGTTTCGGGTATACCCACACTCACGTAGACGGTGCCGGATGCGCCGCGGCGCAGCGGCGCGAACAGGTAGAGACGTGTCACGCCATCCGGATCCTTGATCCTGGCGAAGTGCTGCGGCGAATTTGCAATCGGGGCGTGGACGTAGGCCGATGTCCCCATGGATCTATCAGTAAGGGGGGTACCGTCGGCCTGGCGCGCGAGGACGTTCCCTCGGCCGTCAACCACCGCCAAGATCGATCCGGCGGGGAGATCACTACCGGACAGGAGTTTCTTTATCCAGGAGAGATTGAGGCCGGCGAATACGACGCCCCGCACACGCCCACCAGAATCAATAAGCGGATAGCCAAAGTTGATCGCCGGCAGGCCGGTGATGCGGCCGATCTGGTAATCGCCTACCGCGAAGTTGCGCAACCGCATGACCCGTCGGAAGTAACTGCGATCGGCGATGCGCACAGGCTGTCGCAGGGGGCGCGCACTGCACTCGACGCGCCCGTCGGCGGCAGCCACACCGAGATTTGTATAGTATGGGTAGCTTTTGAGCAGCTGCGCGAGCGTTTGGCTGCACCCGCCACCGCTGTCGGCGGAACGTACCGCGGGTAGCTGCGCTAGACTCATCAGCAGTTGGCGCGTTGCGGCGACGAGCTGATCTTGCTCCTCGACGGTCAGGCGAATCAAACCTAGCGCGCTGCGCTCCGACTCATTAACCGCCTGCCGGCGTTGGTTAATTGTCGTGTAGCTGACAAGCCCGAATGCCGGTATCACGGCGATCAGGACGAGGAGGATCAGACGGATCCGCAGGCTGAGAGTGATGTGTCGCATGCCTAAAAATCCTTTTTTTCTCCAACCACAGAATCCTGCATTAATCATGCCATCCTCGCCCGGCATGCCAGATCAAACTCATGTTGGTTTTGTATCGTTATTTATTAATCCTGCACAGAACGACTCACGCCGGCTTTGTCGTGGCTGTCAGGACATTGTGGGGTCGCCCAGCGACAACCCGGTTCAAAACGTCATTCGACCGCGAAGCTCATCGAAAGGCACCCACATGCACTCGCGCTACGCCGGGTGCGCAAAGAAGCGCGCATACCACGTCCGCAGTTGTGGCCGCCTGGGCACCATGATCCCCGTTTCAAAGTAGCGGAAAAGCGAGGTCGCCGCCGGGGTGTCGCCCATCCTGAAGAACTCACCCGCGAGCAAGGAACGCGCGTCCAGCTGCGCATCGAGACTGCCGAAGATCCCCTCGCAGGAGATCTTCGCCTGATCGATGTTTCGTTTACTGCACTTTCCCTCGAGGTACGACAGAATTTCGCAAGTCGTTTGTGCGCTGGCCCATGGGATGTCGCAACATGACTTCCCGGTCCCTGTTGCGATACTCGAGGCACGGCACAATCTTTCTTCCCGCGTGGACAGCTGTTCGATCACCTTGCGACCGCCCCACGGTGATCTTCGGCGCCGGACCGGGGATTCATCCAACCGCAGCGACACCTCCCTCACGCGGCACGCCGTGGCGCTGCGTGCCTGTCTGGGTTCGTCGAAACGTCAGGAAAGAGGGCTGCAGGGTGGCATGGTAACGGTCTAGAGCCATGAAGCGCTTGAAAAAAGATAGTCTTAAAAATAAAGATAGTATTGTGTGATTGCTGGCGAACTCCGTAACCGGGCTTGTCGTAGAAGCGCCGGCCCCCCCTTCTGGCTGAGCCGGCCGTCAAACGGTGTGCATCATTTCTCGGCGATTCGCGGACCGATTCTTGCCCACGAGATTGTTCTTCACGTGCTGGTTGAGCAGCTGCTCATCGGAGTTCAGTTCCGGGCAGTAGCCTGGCAGCGGGATGAGCGTGAGCCGCTACGCTTTACGCTCACCGAAGCGCTTCACGATGCCCAATCAATGCATGAGATGCCCGTCCACGATCAGCTGGATCTTTCCCTCGATAACGGGTCAGGAATTCCACGAACACGGCGGCGGCAAAGTTGTCCTTGAATACCATGAAGCTCAAAGTCCCTGTGTTGGCAATCGCCGCGATTATGTCGCGGCTGAACCGTTGACTCGTGGCGCGCATCACCGGCGTTTCGCCGCGGGGCGCGAAACTTCTTCTCGCCACATAATCGCGGCGAAGCCTCATCTCATCGCCCCAGCGCATCTCGGCTTTTTCGCGCTTCGCCTGCCCAGCGATCCGTGGATATTCGTGCCCTAACCCGTGCGTCATGGCCGGGACGTTGCGCTCGTAGGCGCGTCGCGCCGGCAATTGTGGGCTCAGCCCCGGTCCTTCAGGAAGCGCCCGACAGTCAGGAGCGCGACCGTGATGCCATATTCGCGCCGATGAGCTCAGCCATGACCTCGCAAGTTCGCAGAAAAACGGGCAATCTCAACTGATCGGGCAAACGAATGATGACAAGCTTACGAATTAAGTCTGTGTTGCAACGCACGATCACCCCGTTGGTCTATTTTTCGCTGGCAGAGCATTTCCAACAGGCGGGATGGGGCAAATGCCGCGCGTACCTCGACGCGCTATGCTTGCAGCGGGGCCGAACGGCGACGCTTCAGGAACTGGTCGCCGCCGACAGTCGGCCATCGCGCGATCCTGAACACCGAAAACCGTCGCCTATCGGGGCTCGATGGCGCGCAAATGCCGACCAACCGCCAGGCGAGAACCCAGCCAGCCCAGGACGGCACCACCCAGAAGGAGTCCGGCCACCGCATGTAAGCCGAGGCCGTCCAGTTCGAAACGGCTGCCATACAGGCCGGCGAGGTCGCGAACCGGGCGCGACAGCAGGGCGAAGCTAGCAGATACAAGCAGCCAGGCCAGCAGTGCACCCAAGCCCCCCTGAAACAGACCAGCATAAAGAAACGGTCGGCGTATGAAGGTATCGGTGCCGCCAATGAGCTTGATAACCTCAATTTCAGTGCGCCTATTAAGGATTGCCAAGCGGATTGTGTTACCCACTACCAGAAGCACCGCAATCGCTAGAAGAGACGCCAGTATCAGGACGCCGCGCTGAGCCAGGCGCAGCATCGCATCCAGCCGTCTGACCCATTCGAGGTCGAGCTGCGCAAGGTCAACGCCGGGCAGCTTACCTAGAGTCTGGACGAGCTGTTCAAGTTCCGCCGGTTTTGCATGTTTGGAAGCCGGCCGCACAAGCAATACTGCCGGCAAGGGATTGGAGTCCAAGGCGTCGAGCGCATTGCCAAATCCGGACAGTCGTTTGAACTCCGCCAATGCGGCGTCGGGCGAGATATAGCGAACGTGCCCCACCTCGGGCATGGCGCGTATCTGATCGGCCAGCGCATGCGCTGTATTTTCCGAGGAATTGAGCTTCAGAAATAGGGATATCTGTGCGCCGGTATCCCAGCCGGTGGCGGCGCGCTGCAGATTGCCGAGCAGTACGTAGAGGGCGGCGGGCAGCGCCAGTGTGATTCCAATTACGGCAATTGTCGTGATGGTGGCGAATGGAGCGCGCGCCAGTTCGCCGATGCTGTAGAAAAACACCTGCATATGCCGCAAAACGTAATTCTTCATTCCGATCGTATCCCGCTGTCCAGGGCAAGCTCTCCATCCTTGAGTGCCAGTACGCGCTTGCGTACGCGTTTGATCTGCCGCAGGTCATGGGTGGCGATGACAACGCTCACGCCATGCTGATTGAAGTCGTGGAACAGATCAATGATCTGGTCGGACAGCTCCGCATCAAGATTGCCAGTGGGTTCATCCGCAAGCAGAAGTGCAGGTTTATTCACCACCGCGCGCGCGATGCCGACGCGTTGCTGTTCGCCGCCGGAAAGTGTTATGGGATACATTTTTTCCTTGCTGAGTAACCCCACCTTGTCCAGCGCCGCCCGTGTGCGCCTGCCGATTTCCTGATGTGACACGCCGGATACAATAAGGGGCAGAGCGACATTGTCGAATACCGTGCGGTCATATAGCAGCTTGTTGTCCTGGAATACTATGCCGATTTCGCGACGGAAATAGGGAATGCGGCGGCGTGGAAGGCGCGCCAGATTCTTGTTGTTGACTATCACTTGGCCACGCGAGGCGTGCTCGATCAGGGTAATGATCTTGAGTAGAGTACTCTTCCCGGCGCCGGAATGACCGGTAATGAAGACCATCTCATTGTCCGCCATTTCAAAGCTGACATTGCGCAGCGCATCGAAGCCGCCGGGATAGCGTTTGGAAACGTTATTCAGCTGAATCATTTCAGGTTAGCGAGTTGTGCCACGTAGTGAACAAGTAAAGTATGTAGTTATGTAAGAAATAATGCACGATCCTATTTATTTGCCATAGTCTTGTATCAGTCGGTCAGCGGCAATATAGCGTCGACAAATTCCTCCGCATCGAATGTACGCAGATCCTCAATTCCTTCGCCGACTCCAATGAAGCGGATGGGAATGGCCGTCTTCCTGGCCATTGCGAACAGTATGCCGCCTTTGGCTGTGCCGTCCAGTTTGGTAAGGCAGAGCCCAGTCACTTTGACCGCCTCGTGAAAGTGCGCGAGTTGCGCCAGCGCATTCTGGCCAATGCCTGCATCGAGTACCAGCAATACCTCGTGCGGAGCATGCGCGTCAAAGCGCGCGATGACCCGGCGAATCTTTTTCAGTTCATCCATGAGGCCGGATTGAGTATGCAGGCGTCCGGCAGTATCAATTATAAGCACGTCGACCTGGCGAGCGATTGCTGCTTGCATGGCATCGTGCGCCACGGCCGCAGCATCTGCGCCGCCGGGTTGCGCAATGACCGGGACAGAATTGCGCTCGCCCCAGGTTTGTAGCTGTTCGACCGCCGCAGCACGAAAGGTGTCGCCGGCTGCAAGCATTAGACTATGACCCTCGGCTTTAAGGTGGTGCGCAAGCTTTCCGATTGTCGTGGTCTTGCCGGCGCCGTTTACGCCGACGACCATGATCACATATGGGCGCACGTCATGCGCGACCGTGAGGGGTTTAGCGCACGGGGCGATGATTTCCAGCATGGCGGTGCGCAGCTGCGCATAGAGCTGCGCCGGTTCGCGCGCAGAGGCGGCACTTACCTGTGCGAGGATGTCGCGCGTAGCTTCAATACCCACGTCGGCGCTGAGCAGCAAGGCCTCAATGTCCTCGACGAGCGCCACGTCGAGAGCCGCGTGGCCTCGCACCAGCCCCGCAAGGCGCTGCCCCAGTCCGCGGCGCGTGGCGGCAAGACGCTCGCCGATGCGGTTCAGCATTCCGCCGCCGTTTGTGTTGCGCACCGCTTTGTCGAACAGACCCATTGGCATTACAAGGTTGAAAACGATGGGTTATCCTATCATCCGCATCCCTATCCGTTAAAGGAAACATGATGTCCTTGAGGCCAAAAAACGCGATTGTCCCCGCACCGATGCTGGCTGCCTGCGCCCGCGAGCGTCAAGGCGCTCCCGGCCGCGAGGGTGTAATGCGCGACGGCGCTCCAGGTGATGGGCGCAAAATAATGGTGCGGAAGGGGAACCGCTCACGAATGAACCTCTCACCGCTGTGGAATCGGCTGGGCATCGCGGATGGGAAATCGGGATACACGGGCATCTTGTGCGAAGTTGAAGCAGCAAGTTTGTCTCCGGTTCGCTACGCGATCCGCTTCCGCGCGAGCCCCGGCAATCGGGTCACCGCGATCGTTGGCTGCAATGACAGGTAAACGCCCGCCTAATGCCGGACCCGGTTACGTTCGCATCATCGGTGGCAGCTGGCGCAGTCGGCGATTGAGTTTGCCGAAAAGCGAAAGCGTTCGGCCGACTCCCGACCGCGTGCGTGAAACATTGTTCAACTGGCTGCAACCGTGGATTGCCGGGGCGCAATGCCTGGATCTTTTCGCCGGTAGCGGTGCCTTGGGTCTTGAGGCACTTTCGCGCGGCGCACTGCGTGTCGTGCTGGTCGAGCAGGATACGGTCGTGGCGGCCGCTCTCAGGGCCAATGTCGAGCGCTTGATGGCGTCTGGTGCCGAGATTATTGCCGGTGATGCAGTCACTTACCTGCGTGGTGCGGCGCGGCCATTTGATATCGTGTTTCTGGATCCGCCCTATCAAAGCGGCCTTCTCGCGACCTGTTGTGCGCTGCTGGCGAAGGGAGGTTGGATCCGGCCAGGCGGACTGATCTATCTTGAGGCGGCAAGCGGAGAGCCGCTGTTGCTGCCGGATTCCTGGACGTTACTGCGCAGCAAGCATGCCGGACAAGTCGGCTACCACCTGGCACAATGCGCACCGTAGCTCGCCGTCTGGAACGAGTCCACATCATTTCGGTATAAGGAGAATTCATGCAAGTAATCGCGCTTTACCCCGGTACTTTCGATCCCATCACCAACGGCCACAGCGACCTCGTGCGACGCGCTACCAGGGTGTTCGATCAAGTCGTAGTCGCGGTTGCAGCAAATCCGGCAAAAAAACCGCTGTTTAGCCTGGCGGAACGGGTCGCCCTTGCAACGCGCGTGCTTGCGGAGCTACCCGGGGTATCTGTAATCGGGTTCGACACGCTACTCATTGACTGCGTGCGCCAGCAGCAGGCACAGGTCATCTTGCGCGGATTGCGCGCGGTGTCGGATTTCGAGTTTGAATTTCAACTGGCGGGGATGAATAGGCGGCTCGACCCAGCCGTGGAAACGGTATTTATGACACCCTCGGAACGGGAGATGTTTGTATCGGCTTCGCTGGTCAAAGAAATTGCCTTGCTGGGTGGGGATGTAACCGAATTCGTGCATCCACAGGTCAAGGCTGCGCTGGCGAGCAAAATGCGCTAAAATTACCTGGATATTTCCTCGAATATTTTGGGGTTTTTCCATGGCTTTGATGATTACCGACGAATGCATCAACTGCGATGTCTGCGAGCCTGAGTGCCCGAACGGCGCGATTTCCCAGGGCGAGGAAATCTACGTCATCGATTCCAAGCTGTGCACCGAATGCGTCGGTCACTATGATACCTCGCAGTGTGTCGACGTTTGTCCGGTTGACTGCATCATCCACAATCTGAGCGTCGTCGAAAGCCGCGACGAACTCTACGCTAAGTATCTCGCACTGACCAAAAAGACCAGTTCCGCGGCCGGCTAGCCGCCCGCGCATTCCGCTAAGTCAGTTCTTTCCGCCGGAATCCTGCTGCAAGGGCGCGTGGCACGCCGATTTAGCTACGTCTTTCTCCTTTAACGGCAAAACAAACGCACTTTCCCTGCCTGACTGTACTTTGGCGACAGCCCAAAGTATGTTTTGTACATGCGCCGCAAGCTGTGTGCATTCATGATGTGTTTTGTCCTGCTGCCGTACGCGGTGCAGGCCTCTACAATGCATCCGCCGCAGGCGGCCATTGCTACCGCCGAGCCGCTGGCCACTGCGGCAGGCGCCAGGATTCTCAAGGAAGGTGGCAATGCTTTCGATGCGGCCGTGGCGATCGCCGCCGTGCTGGCCGTAGTCGAGCCCTACAGCTCGGGACTTGGCGGCGGCGGTTTCTGGCTGCTACACCGCAACTCAGACGGCTTCGAAACCATGCTGGATGCGCGCGAGCGAGCGCCGCTGGCAGCCAGTGCCAATATGTATCTCAACAAGAACGGCGACGTGGTGCCGCACCTCTCACTCGATGGTCCGCTTGCTGCCGCCATTCCAGGCACCCCGGCGGCGCTGGTCTACATAGCACACCATTACGGCCGGCTGCCGCTATCGCGCAGTCTTGCGCCCGCCATCCAGCTGGCGCAGGAGGGTTTTGACGTCACCCGGCGCTATCAGGAAATGGCTCAAAAGCGTGCTGCAGTTTTGCTTATGTCTCCCGCGGCAGCCGCGGTGTACCTCGACGGCGGAAAGGCACCGGAACCCGGCTACGTAATTCGACAGAAGGACCTTGCCGTCACGCTGGAGCGCATCGCCAAAGAGGGTCGCGCTGGCTTCTACAGCGGAGAGGTGGCCGAAAAATTGATACGTGGTGTGCGTGCCGCAGGTGGCATCTGGTCGGCACGTGATCTGGCGCAGTATCACGTCATCGAGCGTACGCCCGTGCACGGCATGTACCGCGGCGTGCGCGTCACCTCGGCACCGTTGCCGTCATCGGGCGGAATAGTGCTCATCGAAATGCTCAATATCCTTGGTCACTTCAATCTTCAGCACATGAGTAGCGTCGAGCGCGACCACACTATTATAGAAGCCATGCGGCTGGCCTATCGCGACCGCGCGCGTTATCTGGGAGATCCGGATTTCGTTCACGTCGACACCGCACACTTATTAAGTGCCGCTTACGCCACGAAGCTGAGTCGCGAGATCGGTGCACGTGCCGGCGTAAGCGTACCGGGCCCGACTGTGCCAGCTGGACTTCACACCACGCACTTTTCGGTCATCGACACGGCCGGCAACCGCGTGGCAGCCACACTTACTGTCAATACGCTGTTTGGCTCTGCTTTTATGCCACCAGGGACCGGGGTCGTGCTAAACAACGAGATGGATGATTTTGTTGCCAAGCCAGGTGTGCCGAATACCTACGGCCTTGTGGGCAACAACGCCAATGCGATCGCACCGGGGAAGACCCCGCTTTCCAGCATGACTCCGACTTTTCTCGAAACGCCGGATGCGGTCGTCGTTCTCGGTACGCCGGGCGGAAGCCGCATCATCAGCATGGTCTTGTTAGCGACACTTCAGTTCGCCGAGCACCGCGGCGGTCCCCGTGATTGGGTGGCGCTCAAGCGTTTCCACCATCAATACCTGCCGGACCAGGTTGAGTACGAACCCGGTGCATTCAGTGCCAGGGAGATCCGCGGCCTTGAGGGTCTTGGCTACCACCTGAAGCCGGTGGCATCCGGCTACGGCAATATGCAGATTGTGGCCTGGTTCAAGAAAAGGAACCGGGTCGAGGCGGCGAGCGATCCGCGCGGCGAAGGGCAGGCGTGGGTTCACTAGCGGCTCTCGGCCAGCGCGGCAGAGGCGCCGCGTCAAGGCTAGCCGATCGGGCAATCCGCCACGAATCTGGGGTGACGAACTCAGCCAGATGCCCAGAGCAGCTTAATGGCTCGGAGGAACCCGCACGCATGATGCAGAAGGTTGACTCAGATTTGCATCGGCCAGTTGATGTTTTCATGCCGGTTTCCCCATACGTAGTCCACGTTCCAGGCGTTGTGTAATATGTGTGCTCTTGGCATTTTTGTCCGGCGCTAAGCGCCTCCATAAGGAAGGGTTTGCGATATGAGTGAGGAAGGTTTGCACGTGCACGCCGCGCACGAGCACGAAGTCGAGCACCAGGCAATGCACGGTCCAGGTCTCGCCCAGTCTGTGGCAATATTCACGGCCCTGCTCGCGACCCTGGGCGCCGTGGTCGGTTACAACGTGACTACGACGTTGAATGAGGCGATGCTCTACAAGAATGACGCGGTGCTCAAGAAAACTCAGGCGTCTGATCAGTGGAACTATTATCAGTCCAAAAGCAGTAAAGGTCACCTGATGGAACTGGCCGCCGATCTCACGAGCGGCGCCCGGGCCAAACACTATACGCAGCAAATCGCCAAGTACGATGCGGAAAAAAAGGAAATCAAGGCCAAGGCCGATGCGCTAGAGGAGGAGTCTACCAAGGCTAATGAAAGAAGCGCTCAGCTGATGCATCCGCTGCATCGCCTGGAGCAAGGCATGACTCTTTTTCAAGTTGCGATATCGCTTGCTTCGATCACTGCACTAACGCGCAAGAAGTGGCTCTTTGCCATCGCCGGCGTCGCTGCTGCAGCTGGCATTTGGCTTGCTGTCGGCGCCTTGTTGTTCTGACGGTCAAGAATGCGATTGAAGGCTATTTTCTACGACTGGGGCGGGGCGAACGTATGGCTTTTTCACGCCATTAATAATGTGCGCGGCGATCTATTTGATCGAGTTATGTGGTTCGGAACGGTAATTGGTGCACACGGAAACTTTCCCTTGTATCTAGCCGCGATCGCGCTGATGGCTCTGGTTCAGACTGGACCTGCAAGAGGCAATGCTGATTCAGCCGCTCCGGATCGGACTCTCGCCTGGCTTGTCGCTATTACTGTGTTCAGTCTGGCGTTTGTCGTTGACGGATTTCTGATCGGTTGGATCAAGACGGCAATGAACTATCCGCGCCCGCTGCTTGCCTTGCCACCGGGGTCGGTGCATGTGATTGGCCCGCCGCTCTATCACTACAGTCTACCCAGCGGCCACTCTGTTTTTGCCGCGACCGTAGCCAGCAGTCTCTGGCCGCTGGCAAGGCGCAATGCCCGCGTCGGCTTTGGTGTTTACGTTTTGTGGGTCGGGCTGTCACGCATCAGTGTGGGGGCGCATTTTCCGGCAGACGTGCTCGCGGGTTTCCTGCTTGGGTTTCTCATCGTGCAAGCACTGCGTTTCGCTGTGCGACGCCTAATCGGTGACGCAGTGACCGGCTGAAGCCGCAGTGCGTGCAGCCTCGGGTCGCGCGGTTAGCCAGCCAACTTCGATTCGGAAGAGGTCATTCGATCAACTGGCGTGCAGAAGATTGCGCAGTGAGCGCGATTGAAGATATAGACGCTGGATTTCCTGTTGGGAGTTTAGGGGTTTTCCGAAGACAGTCGCCGATCCCAAGTCTTGGAAAATGTGACAGACTCTATGCTCCGAAACATAATTCAATTAAGAATTTTCCCGGAGACCAATGTGTTCTCGCGACAATATTTCTCCAGCATGAAGGCGACCGACCACTAATCCGCCAATACCGCGCGTTTGGCGTATTTCTGCTGGCGCTGCATTACGAAGATGGTAGCGTAGACTTCAATTTTTGAAGCTGTCCGCTAAGCAGGCAGCGCCGATACGGCAAGTGACAGGGGCGGGGGTTCTGGGCAGCCGGTGCTGCGAAGTGCAGTGCCGCGAAGTTGGGCTGACAACGTGGAGCATCATAGGAGGTGTGATCATGTTGTGGTTCGTTATGAGCTGGCTGGTCATGGCTTTCGTAGTCGCTGTTGTGTTTGGCCATGCTGCACGCAGGGACGAGGGCGGGGTCGAGCGGGAAATCGCTAACAAGACAACATCTGCGGACGGTGGCGCGCGCACCCTGCGGTAGGGACAGTTGCGTCGGCGTGATTGGCGGTTGCGGTTGAGCTGCCGCGGTGTCTGGCTTGCCAATCGTTGATCAGTTGGCAAGTCGTGTTTGTCGGTTTCCTTTTTTGACGGATTGTCCTGACGACAGTGTGTTTTTGCTTTGTTTGTTTCTTGTTACGCTGAAGCTGCGGTTGAGCAGCACATTTGGCGGAAAATTAACTGCCTGCCATCATCTCTTAAGTTAACTCTGATTTATTCCGCCACTCTAACGCACATCGAACAATAATCAATGGAGAACACGGCGATGCGCCCCCAGCAGGCCACCTTCGCCGAAGCCGGATTCGAGAAGCACTAGAAACCGACACGACGCGAGCAATTCCTGAACGACATGGATCGGGTCGTGCCGTGGAACGCGCTGTGCGCGCTGATTGAGCCGTTTTATCCCAGGAATGACGGGGCCGGTCGCCCGGTAGTGGGTCTTGAGCGGATGCTTCGCATCTAGTTCCTCAAGCACTGGTTCAACGTCTCGGACCCGGCGGTGGAAGAAGCGCTTTATGACTCGCGCGCCATGCGCGCCTTTGTCGGGATCGACCTCGGGCACGAAGGGGCGCCCAATGAGACCACGATCTGCAAGTTCCGCCACCGGCTGGAAGCGCACAGCCTGGGCCACCGGATCTTTGCGTTGGTCAATGCGCATCTTGGGGCTTTGGGCTTGACCCTCTCGCGCGGCACCATCGTCGATGCCACGATCATCGGGGCACCTTCCTCCACCAAGAACAAGACCAAGACCCGCGACAGCGAGATGCATCAGGCGAAGAAGGGAAACCAGTGGTATTTCGGATGAAGGCGCATGTCGGCATCGACAGCAAACTGAAGCTCATCCACTCGGTGGTCGCGACGGCCGCGAACGTGCACGACTCGAAGATCCTGCCTGACCTCCTGCACGGGGCGGAAAACCGGGTGTGGGGAGACAGCGCCTATCGCGGGCAGCGTGAGGCGATCCGCACCGCCGCGCCCTATGCGCAAGACTTCACTCATGAGAAGGCTACGCGCAACCACACTCTGACCGCTGCCCAGAAACGCAAGAATACGACCAAGTCGAAAGTGCGTGCCAAAGGCGAGCATCCGTTTCTCGTGATCAAGCGCATCTTCGGTTTCATGACGGTGCGCCACCGGGGCTTGTCAAAAACGCCCACTGGCTGTTCGCGGTCTGCGCGCTTACCAACCTCTACATAGTGAGGAGACGGCTGTTGCGACTCGCGACGGCGTAGTCCGTCCGCGATCTGCCGAATCATCGCCAAAGGATGATTCAAAAGCCGGTATACAGGTAACAGACGGTTCAATCAGGCCACCATGACATCTGAACTCGCTTTGGCATCAAAAACTCGGGATTGATCAGAGCTTCCCTAGTCGGATTGGAGCGGGACGGCAAGCAAAAATTGCGCTCAAGGACGACCTTCCGGATACCTAACAGAAGCGCAAACCGCACTTCCCTGACTCGGGGCCGGAACATCCTTCCGGTCACCGGCCTGGCCGATCTGTAAGCTATCTGTAAGTTATCACGTACTACGATACCGCCAACATCTCGCGGGATTCCCCAGGGGCGTGGAAACCTTCAGAAGACATCGTGAGCGAGCTGCATCTTGGCCGGTGCCAGGGGGGACGTTTCCCAGCACGCGGACAGGTCCACGATTGACAACAATATCGAGGTAAGCTTCATGTTCTTTCCAATTCGCATTTCCCGACCCGCGCTCGGCGCGATTCTCGTAGCCGTTGCCACGTTCGCTCTCGCAGCCTGCGGGGGCGGGGGATCATCGACGACTTCAACCGCCCCATCGACCCCCACAACCGCGATCTATACCGCGGGCGCTTCCCCGCGAGGCATCGCCATCGACGGTTCCGGCAACGTGTGGGTCGCGAACTACGGCAACGGTACGCCCGGCACGGCGAGCGGGGACAGCAACGTCACAGAACTCAGTTCTACCGGTGCCCTGCTCGGGACCCACACCGCGGGCGCTTATCTGTACGGCATCGCCATCGATGCCTCCGGCAACGTGTGGGTCGCGAACTACGGCAACGGTACGCCCGGCCCGGCGAGCGGGGACAGCAACGTCACGGAACTCAGTTCAACAGGTGCTCTGCTCGGGACCGACACCGCGGGCGCTGGTCCGGTTAAGATCGCCATCGATGCCTCCGGCA
>JAJXUF010000325.1 GCA_021783175.1 Pseudomonadota bacterium | reverse complement strand
GCTGCTCGGCACCAGTGTCTCGGCATTGAACTATCAGCGCGCCCATACCATGAAAGCGTTGCAGGCAAATCAGGATGCGCTCAATCGTGCCCAGGCCATCGGCGGTGTCGGCAGTTGGCAGCTCGATCTGCGCAAAAGCCATATGGAATGGTCGCACGAGACCTCGCGGATATTCGGCATGGAAGAAGGCGAGCGAGTCGACTACGAGGCCTATCTGTCGCGCATACACCCGGATGACCGGGATAAAGTCAGAAAGGCATGGATAGGGGCGCTGCATGGCAGCACATACGATGTCGAACACCGCATCCTGGTCAATGGCAAGGTCAGGTGGGTGCGCGAGCAGGCGTACCTGGACTTCGACGCGAACACCGGAAGAGCCATTTTTGCTGTCGGTACGGCGCACGATATCACCGCACGCAAGGAAGAGGAATCGGCACTGCGGCTGGCGGCAAGGGTGTTCGAGAGCAGCGGAGAGGCGATCCTGATCACGGATGCAAAGGTCAATGTCGTCGCGGTCAATCATGCTTTCGTGCAGATGAGCGGCTACCGTTCGGAAGAAGTACTGGGCAGGAACCCGAGCATGCTGTCTTCGGGCAGGCATGACGCCGAATTTTACCGTGCCATGTGGGCCGACATCGACAACCACGGTTACTGGCAGGGCGAAATTTGGGACAAGCACAAGAGCGGGCGCATCTATCCCAAATGGATGTCGATCACGACGGTGCGCGACGACAAGGGCGAGGTGGTGAACTATATTTCCATCGCGCGCGACACCACGGAGGAGACCGAGGCAGAAAAGAACATCCATTTCCTTGCCTACTACGACGTGTTGACGGGCTTGCCCAACCGCACCTTGCTGCGTGACCGGCTGGGGCAGATGATCGCGGTCTCGCACCGGGATGGGCAGCAGTTCGCGCTGCTGTTCCTGGATCTGGACCGGTTCAAGTACATCAACGACTCGATGGGGCACTCCGTCGGTGACCGCCTGCTGCAATCGGTCGCCTCGCGTATCCAGGAGTGCGTGCGGGAAGGCGACACGGTGGCGCGCCTCGGTGGCGATGAGTTCATCGTTTTGCTGCGGGAGGCCGGAGAAAAAGAAGCTGTCGTGGTGGCGCAGAAGCTGTTGTCCGCGCTGGCCACTCCGTATGACCTGGACGGGCAGGTGATCGCCACGCAGGCGAGTATCGGCATCAGTATCTATCCCGACCACGCGCAGGATGCGGATATCCTTATCAAGAATGCCGACATGGCAATGTATCGCGCCAAGGAAGAGGGGCGCAACAACTACCAGTTTTTTGCCGAGGAGATGAACTTCCGCGTCGACCTGCTGTTCTCCATGGAAAAGGATCTGCGGCTGGCGCTGGAGCGAGGGGAGTTCTTCCTGCAATATCAACCGCAGGTCAATTTGACGGACGGGTCATTGAGCGGCGTCGAGGCATTGATTCGCTGGAAACATCCGGTCAAGGGTTTGGTTTCGCCCGCCGAATTCATCGCGGTGGCGGAAGAGACCGGACAAATCATCCCGATCGGCGAATGGGTGTTGCGCACCGCCTGCACGCAGATGGCGCAATGGCGCAAGGACGGCTTACCCGACCTGACCATGGCGGTGAACTTGTCGATCCGGCAACTACGGCAGCCGTCGTTGGGTGAATTCGTCAAGGCGGCATTGGCGGACAGCGGCCTGGATGCGCGTTATCTGGAGCTTGAAATCACCGAAGGCATCATGATGGGCGACAACCAGGTGGGGATGCGCTTCCTGAACGAGATGCACGAGATGGGCGTTCAGTTGTCCATCGATGACTTCGGGACGGGCTTTTCCAGCTTGAACTACCTGAAAAAACTGCCGGTAAACAAGCTCAAAATAGACCAGTCGTTCATACGCGACATCGATACCGACGAAGGCGATGCCGCCATCATCCGCTCCATCATCAGCCTGGGACACCGCCTCAAGCTGAAGGTGATCGCGGAAGGCGTCGAGACGCAGGACCAGATCGACTTCCTGCGCATACGCGGGTGCGACGAGATACAGGGATACTTCTATTCGCTTCCGCTGCATGCGGAAGCATTCATGGAGTTCGTCAGGAACCCGCCGCGCCTGGCGTAGCGCCGTGCTGCCAATAGCGGGCATGGGCAGTGCGATAACGCTCCAGCCTGAAACTCTGCGTATCCGCGAAGATAGTGACGGCGCCATCCTCATCTGAACGCAACACTTCGCTGCCTGCCGCGCGATAGCGATCCACGATTTCGTCCCTGGGATGCCCGAAACGATTCAGATAGCCCGACGTGAACATGGCATAGCGCGGATGCACCGCATCCACAAAAGCTTGCGAGGACGAACTCACGCTGCCGTGATGCGGCACGACCAATAACGTTGCCGGCAACTCCTTTGCGTGCAGTTTCATCAGGCGCGATTCGGCAAGGCTTTCGATGTCGCCGGTCAGCAATATGCTGTTCTGTCCGGTGCTGACGCGCAACACGCAACTGCCCTCGTTGTTATGCGTCAAGGCAGCCGGTGTGTATGATTTGGCGGGATGCAGCATGTCGAAACGCACGCCATCCCATTCCCAGGACTGACCGTCTGCGCAGGGTTCGTTGTGGGCGGCGAGTTGCAGCTTCGGATGCGAGTTCGGCAATGAGGAGATGACGTTCGTCACAGGCACTCCTTTCAATACAGACTCCGTTCCGCCGATGTGATCCATGTCGCCATGCGACAGCACGAGCACGTCCAGCAGCGCGATGCCCATACCACGCAGCGCTGGAATGATGATTCGGCTGCCGCTATCGGCTTCACCGGAAAAATCCGGCCCGGTGTCATAAAGCAGGGCATGATTGCGTGTCTGGACGGCGACGGACAATCCCTGCCCGACATCGAACACGACCAAGCGCGCGCTGCCTTCCGCCGGACGCTCCGGCGCCACCAAAAACATCGGCAGCAATAACAGAACGCCCAGCCAGCGCATCGGGAAGCCGCGCGG
>JAJXUF010000324.1 GCA_021783175.1 Pseudomonadota bacterium | reverse complement strand
AACAATCACTGTTATTCTGCTGCAACACCCTATTACTGGGAGCAGCACAGTGCCACAACGCTATCGGCATGGCTTTCAGCTTCGGGATTTGATTCGCTGTCCATCTCCGGAGCGGCGCCAATATTCATCAATGCAACTTCAGCCAGTCCTTATGATTTCCACCCAAACACAGCATCTCCGATATCGCCTTTACTGGGTAAAGGTGACCATACCAATGCACCGACAACAGACATAACAGCAACCCCCTTCCTGAACCCTCCTGCAATTGGGGCATACGAGTAATTGAGAACTGTGACAGAACTTCTTCTGCAACCACAGCCCGGGGGCTACCCCACGGGATGCGGCTGCGGTCTACCACTGGGCGGTAAGGGGTGTCTCTTTTGATGAGGATGGCTTCGTTGTGGCAGGTCTTGCCGGTGGCGGATTGTGTTTGTCCTCCGCCGAAGGCAAAGGCATTGGATTGGTCGCCTTGATGGAGTATCTTCAAAAAATGTATTCTGGGAGTAGAACTAGAGCACGCTCATCTGCGGCCAGGGTCCAGACCACTTATCTTCGGATTTATTGTTCAAGATTGAGCGCCTGCATCAACTGCACTGCCAGCTCTTCAATCGAACGCGAGGTGGTATCGAACCATTTGATACCCTCGCGCCGCATCATCTTTTCCGCCGCCGCCACTTCGTAGCGGCAGTTCTCCAGCGAGGAATACTTGCTGTTCGGACGGCGTTCAAAGCGTATGCGCTGCAACTGATCGGGAGCAATGGTCAGGCCGTACAGCTTGTCTCGGTAAGGTTGCAGTCTCGATGGCAGTTGGTCGCGTTCGAAGTCTTCCGGAATCAACGGATAGTTCGCCGCTTTCAGCGAGAATTGCAGGGAAAGATACAGGCTGGTCGGCGTCTTGCCGCTGCGCGATACCCCTACCAGGATGATGTCGGCGCTTTTCAGGTCCGAATCCGAAACGCCATCGTCATGCGCCAGCGCAAAATTCATGGCCGCGATGCGCGCGTTGTATTCCGGATTGGCTTGCCCGTGCGAACGCCCCATGGCTCGCGAGTAGCGGGAACCCAGTTCCTGCTCCAGCGGCGCGATGAAGGAATCGAACATGTCGATGAAGAATGCATCGGCCCTGTGCAAGATGGCGCTGAGCTCCTGGTTCGTCTGGGTCAGAATGACGATGGGGTGTACGCCTTCACGCTGGTTTACATCGTTGATACGCGCCAGACATTCCCTGGCCTTGTCTTCGCTATCGATGAAAGGGAAACGCAATGGCCTGTATTCGATGCCCTCGAACTGGGAAAGCAAACCGTGCCCCAATGTTTCCGCGGTGATACCGGTGCCGTCCGACACATAGATGACGGTACGTTTTTGAGTCGCCATAGCCTGCACTATCCTGAATGATGTTCACTGAGTCGCCGCAGTATACGCCTGCGGCTTTTTTCCCCTGCTGACCAAGAGCAGTTCGTCAAAAGTCTTTGGGCTTGAAATCGCTGTCAAGACTCGGATAGCGCACTTGATCGACCAGATTCTGCATATCCTTGCCTGGCGCGGCGGTCAGCAGACTGCCGGCTATGACACCGACGAACCCGACCAGTATGCCGAATATCCCCGCCGAGATCGGATCGATATCCCACCATAGCGGCGCGTTCACGCCGAAGAAAGGATAGGTGATGTACATGTAGAACATGCAGGTAAACAACCCGCCCAGCATGCCGAGGACCGCCCCGGTTTGATTGGCGCGCTTCCAGAATATGCCCAGCGCCAGCGCCGGGAAGAACGCGGATGCCGCCAGCGAAAATGCCGCACCGACCAGGAACAGGATGTGGCCGGGCTTGAGCGAGGTGATATAGGCCGCGAACACCGCAACCCCCAGCAGCAAAGCCTTCGCAATGAACAGGCGGCGACCGGTCGGGGCTTTCGGGTCGATCATCTTGTAGTACACGTCGTGCGACAGCGAATTGGAGATGGTCAGCATCAGCCCATCGGCTGTTGACAGCGCGGCGGCCAGTCCGCCCGCTGCGACCAGTGCCGTGATCACATAAGGCAGGCCCGCGATCTCCGGCGTCGCCAGCACGATCAGGTCGCCGCCGATGGTGATTTCGGCAAGTTGCACGATGCCGTCATGATTGATGTCGGTGACATTCATCAGCGTCTTGTCCACCGAAGCCCAGGCCGAGACCCAGCTAGGCAGTTCGGAAAAACTGGAGCCTACCAGCAAGGTATACACATCGTACTTGGCCAGCACCGCCAATGCGGGAGCGGTGAGGTAAAGCAAAGAGATAAAGAACAGGGACCAGAATACCGAGTGGCGTGCTTCCCTCACCGAAGTGGTGGTATAGAAACGCATCAGGATATGCGGCAACGCCGCAGTGCCGACCATCAGGCACAGCACCAGCGCCATGAAGTTCTTGCGCTTGTTGTCGCGCGTCGCCTCATCCGGACCCGCAAACGGTTCCGCATGCGCCATGACCGGGCCGGATTTTTCCCGGTCTGCCTCGGCCTCGCGTTGCCATGTTCTGTGCGCACTGGCGACATCTGCCGGAAAATCGGCCACGGCCCGGTTGGCCGCGGCAAGCACCTTTGGGTCCGTATCGTGTTTGGCCTGCAGGTCGGCGACGGCTTTGACCAGCTTGGCCTTTTCTACGGCAAGATAGCTCGCGCCGTCAGCGTCCAACGCCTTCAAGTGATCCCGGACTGTCTTCTCGCGCTGCCTGAATATGGAACGCACCTCCGCCTCGCGCGCGCCTTCCGGCGTAGACGGGTCGTTCAGCACCTGCTCGCGCGCCGTCACTTTTTCCAGCACATAGCCGTACGCAACTTGCGGGATCGGATTGCCGGTGTGCTTCACCGACAACCAGATCACGGGGATCATGTAAGCCAGGATGAGGATGACGTACTGCGCCACCTGCGTCCAGGTCACGGCCCGCATCCCCCCCAGGAAGGAGCACACCAGAATGCTCCCCAGGCCGACAAACACGCCT
>JAJXUF010000080.1 GCA_021783175.1 Pseudomonadota bacterium | reverse complement strand
CTCGCTTCAGACATGGCCGGCCTCCGATACCGCACGCTGAACCTCTGCCATCGCTCTCCTAGCCATCTGCTTGCCTCGCTCAGTGAAAAACCAGCGGTCAATTTGCTGCCCGAGCCATGCCACGTACTCGGCGAGCGGTTTGCCGAATTGAATGTGGTGGTAATCAACACCGACGGGCGTGAAACGCCATAATTTATCTGCGTCCTTCACCAAGGAATCCTCCTGTGAAAGCGACTCCGTCCGCGTGTCGTGTCCATCGATGATGTGTACGATCTTCTCAAGCTTGCGCGGGTCGTAGTTGACGGCAGATAATATTTCCGTGGCTATGCGCACGCTCTCGATCTCATGGAGCCGCCGCAGCGACTCATCCTCCACGGTGGGGCCGTACGCTCGCCCTTGATCTTCCTCGGGGATCGATTTCCAGCCGACGTCATGCAGAAGAATAGCGGGTATAACCACATCTGCATCGGCGGTCGGATACGAAAGAAGCAATTCCCGCGCATGCAGGTAAGCCAGTGGCACATGGATGTCGTTGAAGCGAGAATTCCAAAACTCGCGCGCATGCAGGTAGACGGTATAGTGCTTTTCATTCATATGCGTCGCCCCCTAGACCGCGGGTTTCGTTTGCCTGGGAAATCGTTTCGTCTTCGATAAATAGGGTGAGTTTTCTCATCGGACCATCACGCTGTCGAAAGATAGATGGTCTTCAATTCCAAGTACGCTTCCAGGCCGTAGTGGGATTTTTCTCGTCCAAGCCCGCTTTCCTTGTAGCCGCCGAAGGGCACCATATTGTAAGAACGATGAATGTCGTTGACCCACACCGAGCCTGCCTCAAGTTCCTCCGACACGCGCAGCGCCACGGCCAGGTCGTTGCTGAAGACGTAGCCGGCAAGACCGAATGGCGAGTCGTTGGCCATTTCGATGGCCTCGGACAAGGAATCGAACGGCATCACCCCGACCACGGGACCAAAGGTTTCCTCTCTCATGATCTTCATGGCCGGATTCGTATCGACGAGCACCGTCGGCGGGAAGAAAAAACCGCGATCATAGTCGCCGCCGGACAGGCGTGTCCCCCCGGCCATCAGTTTCGCGCCCTTTGCAAGCGCGTCTGCGACATGATCCACGCTGGTGCTGAAGATCTCCTCGTTGACCATCGGCCCCAGATCACAGCCGGGATTCAAACCGTTGCCGACCTTTAATGCCGCCGCGCCCATGCCAAAGCGATCGATGAAGTTCTGATAGATCCCTCGCTCGACGTAGATCCGGTTGACCCGATAGCAAAACTGCCCGCTGTTGGCAAAGGAATGCCTCACCAATGCCGGAATGGCGACATCGAGATTGGCATCCGCGCAAACGATCGCTGCGGACTGGCCGCCCATCTCCAGGGTGATCCGCTTATTGGTGGCAGCGGCCATGGCCGCGATACGTTTACCCGCCGGACTGCTGCCCGTAAAGCCAATTTTCCTCGGTGTCGGGTGCTCCACAAGCGCCCGGCCAAGTTCCCCGCCGGATCCGGTAAGTGCATTGAACACGCCTGGCGGATAGCCCACCTGAAAAAACAATTCAGCCAGTAAAAGCGTCGTGAGCGGCGTATCGGAGGCGGGTTTTGCGACTACGGTGCAGCCGGTCATCAGCGCCGCGCCCAACTTGAAAGTAAGCAGCGTAATCGGATAGTTGAACGGGGCAATGGCGACCACAACGCCCATCGGCTCTCTGACGACCAATACCCGTTCGTGTTCCTCGTTTATCATCGGAATCTCGCCGCGCAGGCGAAGCCCCTCTTCGGCGAAGTAGTCGAGCAAGTCTGCAGATCGCTCGATCTCCACCTTGGCGCCGGCAAGTGGTCGTCCCAATTCCAAAGTGAGCAAATGAGAAAACTCGTCGGCCCGATCGCGCAACCGCTGTGCGGCTGCGTGCTGCAACTTTGCTCGCCGGGCCATCGACACCTTGCGCCAATGTCTGAATGCGTTTGCCGCCGAGACTATGGCCTGATCTGCATCCTCGCCATTGCCGAGCGGTACCCGATCGACCGTTTCGCCCGTCGCCGGGTTGACCACCGGCATCGTCCGCGCAGTGGCTGACGGCCGCCATTTTCCATCGATGAAGAATTCCATGCTGGTTCCTCGCGCTACGGTGCAGGCTCTTGGCGAACGATGTTTTCAGAAGTTCGCCATCATCTCTTTCATGAAAATGGGCAGGTCGATTCGACCGGTAGGCGCCAAGATTCTGCTGTGATAGTCCGTCACGTACGTTCCTTTGAGCTTGAGCGTCACCCGCCGGAATTCGTCGGTGTCGATCGCCCGGGCAATGTCGATGAGATTTGTGGCGGAAGCCTCGGCCAAAATATAGGGCCCCGACCCGACGACGACTCGCCATCCTGCCGGCACAGCAAGGCCAATCTTCTCCAACGTGGGAATGAAGTCACCGGTGACAAATTCCGAATACTGTTTTTCATAACCTGGAACGATGTTCCAGTACTGATTGAATTTCCAAAGCCCCGTCTGAACCTTGTAGCCGTCCATCTTCACCCGGCCAGTCGGGATGAGAATCTTGCTGTGATAGTGCGTCACGAACTCCATCAGCCGATTGGTAACATCCTCGAACTCGGCAGAAGCGAGAGCCCCTTCGAGTTCGAGCAGGCTCTGAGCCAGGCCAACGGCAATGATTCTGGGACCCATGCCCACGGTCACGTAGTATCCGCCAACCAGCTCGATGCCGATCTTGCTCAGCGTCGGATTGTAGTAAGCCATCAGGAAGTCGGAATAGGCCTGTTGCTTGCCAGGGGCCAAATCCCAATGCTGATTAAAAAGAACTGCCATGGGTCCTCCTTGTCTAAAAAGACATTCCAAGAGTCAGCTTCTGGACACGATACTTCCGACTCGTCACCCTGCGGGGCTTACCTGCGAAAGAGTCTCGTCATCTGGTCTACAAGGTAGTCGGCATCGGCATCCTTCCGTTTCGGGGTGTACTTGGCCTGGCGCGCCTGCACCCAGATCACGTTCTCCGGAAAGGGCAGGTCTCGATCCACCACCCATTCCATGTCCTGCGGTACGCCGAAGTGCTTCTCGACATTCAGTGCGATACGGACGAGTTCGCGGATTTCCTCGTCTTCCAGACAGGGCATCTCCTGAAGAGGCAAAGGAACATCCGCTTTGATGGTGCCGTTGCCCGTCGCTACGACCCACTTGGTTTTCTTGCTCAGCTTGCGTTCAATTTCCAGATTCGCTTTATTGACAATAAAGTTATCGGGAGTGATGTCGCCGCTCACCACGCTTTCGCCCAGGCCCCAGTTACCCTCTATGACCACGTTGTCTTCGTCGCCGTTAGTCGGGACCACGGTCAGGACCACGCCGGCGCTCTTGGCGTTGACCATCTTGATGACGGCAACACCGATGGGCGCCTTATCCACCGGCATTCCCTTTTCCAGGCGGAAGGCAATGGCTCGGGTATTGAATGTACTCTCCCAAACCTCGAGCACTCTGCGCGTCACTTCCGAACTGCCCCGGACATAGAGGTAGGTCTCCATCTGACCAGGCATGCTCACCGAACCGCTCGAGCGAACAGCTACGGGCAATTCCGCTTCACCACAGCGGCGGCAGAGCGCCTCGTAGTTTTTCTCGATTTCTTCGGCCATAGCCTCGGGCAGTGGCGTTGCCGCGATCAGATCCTTCACCACCCGACTAGCATCCATCTGCCTCTGGATACTTTTCTTCAGCTCGTCTCCCTGGGACGCAAAATAACTTTCGATACGCTTGCCTAGCCCGGTCACTTGCATGTACTTCTCGAAACCATCCACCGAAATTGCGAATCCCGGGGGGACACGCATCCCGAGCTTGGTCATCTCTCCCAGGTTCGCGCACTTCTTCCCGACGAGCTCGAGATGCTCTTGTCCAAGCTCTTCCAGCGCGTAGATCCACTTCTTCGCCATCATCGCTCTCCTGATCGCTTCAGAAATCGAGGCGGGCCGTTTACCCGGCCCGCCGATTCGCATCTACTTGTCGAGAATGTAAAGAGCGCCCATGTTGGCATCCAGCCGGATCCGCTGGCCCGTCCTGATTTGCTGAGTTCCGACAAACACGTTCATCAGCACAGGAATGCCGTATTCGCGGCCGACGATTGCCGCGTGCGACAACGAGGCACCCCGATCGACGACCACCCCTTTGATAAACGAGAACACCGGTGTCCAGCTCGGAGAGGTTGTCGCCGCAATCAGAATTTCACCTGGCTGAACGTCCGCCAGTTGATCCTCGCTCATGATCACGCGCGCCAGTCCCTCCGTCACCCCTGGAGAACCGCAGGTGCCGTGCAGATCGGCCTTGAGTTCCGGCCTGACCACCGGCATTGAACCCACCACCACCTTCAAGGCTATCGGGTCGTTCGACTTGACCAGCACTCCCATCGCTTGGTCCATGTCAAAGCCTTCCCTCAGGATCACCGGCGGATTCGGCGTCTTGCACCACTCCTGCCATTCCGCACGGCGAGTGGCCACAATAGGCCTCAGATTGAATTGATCCGGATTGATGGCCGCTTTGCGGATTTCGTCCGGAATGATGAAGAAGATGTCTTCTGCACTATCGATAGCGCCGCCACCGGCAAGTCGCCGACCGACCGCCAGTGCCGAGCGCCGCATCATGGCGTGTGTGTAGAGGTCGAGGTAGTGGTCGTGCTCCTCGCTGAACACGCCAGACTTCTGTGCCAGTCGAAGCAAGGTGGTAAACCAGCCTCTTTGTTCTGGCGCCACCTTGGCGAGAACCTCCTTCTCGGCGGCTTCCCGCTCCTTACTGACCTTTTCACGCTCATCCTCGAGATTGAAGCCGCCGCCTTTCACCAGGAATTGCTTGAGGTTGGTGAGCGGAGGAGCTGGATCCTCAATCCAGGTGGGCAGATTCATTTCGGACATTCGCTGCATGCGCCAGCCGTCTTCGTTCAGGAACGCCCGGAAGGATTCCATGAAGGCATGTCCGTTCGGTGCCGCCTCGATCTTGGCCACGATATCCTTGGGCTCGCTATGCAGAATGACCTCTGCCAGTCCCAACTTTGACGCCTTCTGGGAGAATTCCCATATCGTCTTGTCGACTTGAAGCACCTTGTTGTCGAAGCCGGTGATGAGCTTGTGGAAGAGCGGATGGGTGTCATCGATACCCAGAAGCTCGCGGCACATGTTCTCGAACAGGATGTAGGCAGTATACGTGCCGTACATCATGTACATGTGCACCTCCCACATGCGCCGGCAGACATTGATCGTCTGTTCGAAGTTATCGAGAACCTCGATATTGCTGGCTTTATCCAGATCGAGCTTTTTCAAGCCTTCATAAAGACCCAACATTTCGTCGAGCTGGCTGCGCCAAAGACCGTCATAGTCGTCGATAAATGGCCGGATCGCGACACGAAAGCGCTGCTCGCGTTGCCGTTGCTCCGCTTCGGTTTTGACCAGCAGCAAGGTCAGGTAGCCGCCGCCGTTTTTGAATCTCCAGTCCCAGCCCTTGACGGTAGGCAACGAAAGCATTTCTGCACCGTACTGCATCCCGTGTCGGCAGAAGTTGATCCAGAACCAACCGAACAGCGGGGTCCACGGCGGAACGGAGTGGGTACCATCGAGAAACCATGCGGGCGATTGGGCCAGATCGGCCTCCTCGTCGAATTCAAAGCCTGGAACCGCCGTCGATAGTTTCGCCGCGCGATGTTGCACATTGACGTTCGCCATCACTCCTCCTTTTCTGGTTTGCTTCGAATTCCAGCACGTCGGCTTGAGCAGCGTCCGTGTTGGCGTCTCCTACAACCTTTTGTGTTGGTGCGCTACAAGGTGTTAGTTTTTCGCTTCAGGCCAACTCCTCAACTCGGATAAATATGCCGTAATTACTCAGACAATCTGCTTAGCCAGCCCCGCTTGCTGATATAATTCATGCCAATTGAGACGCTGCCGGATCTCTCGAAATGACCTCAATAATTGGCATTTCCCGCGCATCCTCGCAAACATAAGTTAATATGTTCATCAGACAATCTATTCGATGTTAGCTAAAATATCCATTACCCGCAATGCTTCCCTGGCCAAGGCGATCGTTCATGAGATCGCTCGCCTGGTGGCAGTCGGCAAGATCAAACCGGGCGACAAATTCCCTTCCGAGGCCGTCTTGGCGGAACAATTGGGAGTCGGCCGCTCGTCGATTCGCGAGGCCTTTCGCGTGTTTCAGATCCTCGGCGTGACCGAAGCGAAGCCGGGCCGAGGAACTATCCTGATCAATACTGCGCCGCTGTTTGCGCTGACGGAGTGGTCCGAGTTCACCAGTACCGACCTGATCAATGACATTGTCGAAGCACGCCTTGTCCTCGAACCATTGATTGCCGCAATGGCGGCGAGGCGCGCCAATGCGGCAGGCATTCGTCGTATTCGGGACACAATCGAAGCGGGCCGCAAAGCAATTGGTAACGAGGCCGCCAGCATCCAAACGTCGTTGGATTTTCACACCGCGGTCGCCGACGCCAGCGGCAATCAGACGCTCCTGCTTGCAACGCTCCTGTTGCGCAGCCTCTATTTCGAGTCGACACGTTTCTCGCGTCGTCATCCAGAGAATTACACGACCTTGCTGGAGGACCACGAGAAAATCTTCGCCGCGATCCGCGATCACGACCCGAATGCGGCCATGGCCGCCAGCGAGCAACATATGCGGCATGGTCTCAAGATCGTTCTTGATTCCCCCGAGGGGAGCGGCGCCGACATGAAGCAAGAAGCTGCGGGACGCAAAGCGCAGACGCGACGTCCTCGCAAGAACCGAGGGTCCTGAAAACGCCCTGGTCTTACCGAACGCGCCCGGCCGCTCATTCGATATCACGCCGTACGCGCTCACAAGACCACTCCTGCGCCGCCACCGGGCATGGACTCGACGAGGATTTCGGCGATATCGCGAACCTGCTGGGTCTGAACTCCACCGTCCTCCTGTCTCGCTGCCGCCTTGCAACCGTCCTCGAGCATCAACAGGCAAAACGGGCAGGCAGTGGCAAGCACCGGCGCCCCCGTTTCGCGCGCCTGCCGGGCGCGAATGACGTTGACGCGCTGATCCGGTGGTTCAATCGCGAATGAACGCCCACCGCCACCGCCGCAGCAAAACGACTGTCCGCGAGTGCGCTTCATCTCGGCAAGGGTCGCACCCGCAGCCGAGAGGACCGCACGGGGCGCAGCAAATTCTCCGTTGTAGCGACCGAGGTAGCAGGGATCGTGGAAGGTAATGGTGCCCGCCTCGCTCTTCTGCAGTTGAGGCAGGCGACCAGTTTCCATCAACTCCGCCAGCAACTGGGTATGATGGGCAACCTGGTAAGTGCCACCGAATTCTGAATATTCATTCTTCAGCGTGTTTACGCAGTGAGGACAGACACTGACAATTTGCCTGAACGTCCGAGCATTGAGCGTCTCGATATTGGCCGCCGCCTGCATTTGGAAGAGATAATCGTTGCCGGTGCGGCGTGCGACGTCGCCCGTGCACTTCTCGTCGTCGCCGAGGATGGCGAAATCCACCTTTGCCGCACGCAGCAGGCGCACCAGGGAGCGCACGACCTTCTGCGCACGCGCATCCAAGGCTGCAGTACAGCCAACCCACAGCAGCGTGTCGGTAGCCTCTCCTGGCTTGAGCACGCGAATATCGAGGTCGCGGCACCAGTCCAGGCGGGAGAATCTTGTCCCAGCCCAGGGATGGCCTCTTTGCTCTATCGACAGCGTCGCGCCCGAGATTCCATCGGGAACGCTTCCGGCCTCCATCGCCAGATACCGGCGCATGTCAATGATCTTGGGCACGTGTTCGATGAACAGCGGGCAGGCCTCCATGCAAGCGCGGCAGGTGGTGCATGACCAGATCGTTTCTTCCTTGATGGCATTGCCGATCAGTGCGCCGCCGGTATCATCCCCATCTCCCCCGTCCCGTTGCTCCCAAAGATGGTCGCGTAAATTCATGATCAGCAGCTTCGGGCTCAACGGCTTGCCCGAGGCGTAGGCTGGACACATTTCCTGACAGCGCCCGCATTCGGTACAGGCGTAGAGGTCGAGCACTTGCTTGCGGCCGAGCTGACTGACTTTCGAGAGGCCGAGCGCCGGCTGTTCGAGATCGGGCGTGGTGAGCCGTCCTGCCGGCTGGAGGTCGCGCAAATAGAGGTTGGGAATGCCAACGAACACATGAAGATGCTTGGAGCCTGGAATGTAGATAAGAAAAACCAGGATGGCCAGCATGTGCAGCCAGGCGAATGCCGTCGCGCCGACTTTCGCGGCCGGCCCGGTCATGCCCAGCCAGCGAAGCAGTGTCGCCAGAATTGAACTGACCGGTCGCCACGCCGCCGAAGGATCACCGCCAACGATGTAACAGGCGTTCTGAAGGAGCAGGCCGATAGCGACCGCCGCGACCAAGCCAAGGATGATCCCAGCGTCGGCTTTGTTAGATCCCTCGAAGCGCGACGGCACCAGCACCAAACGCTGAAAAGCGGCCATCGCGACAGCGACCAACAGCAAGGTCGCGAAAATATCCTGCCCGAGTGCGATCCAGGTCGATCCTCCGATCCTGGCAAGCGCAAACAGCGGTGAAACGCCCGCGCCGAAGGTCTGTACTACGGCTGTGAGAAGAAACAGAAACCCGAAAAACATCATCATGTGCAGCAGCCCGGCGTAAGGCTTTCGCAGCAGCCGCACATGACCTAATATATTGACCAGTACTCCCCATGCGCGCGGAGCGAATGGTTTCAGCCGCGGCTCTGCTGGCGCAGCCAGCAGAGGACGCGCCAGACGTCCGAAGCGGAGTCCCGCAGCAACGAGCGCCGCTATAACGACGGCTAATCTCAGGGATATTTCGATCGGCATTTCAGCTTGGCCGCACCGAACTCATGAAGCGTGGCCGGCTAATGCGTCACGGAAAGCCGGCATGACTTCATTCCAATCACCGACGACGCCATAATTGGCGATGCCGAAGATCGGCGCTGAGGCATCGCTATTGATCGCGACGATCACCTGCGCTGACGAGCAACCGATCAGATGCTGAATCGCACCGGAAATGCCGACGGCGATATACAGATCGGGGGCGATGGTCTTGCCCGTCAGGCCAACCTGAAGAGACGCTTGCACCCAGCCGGAATCAACCGCGACGCGCGACGCGCCCACTGCGCCACCTAGCAAATCGGCAATTTCGCGCAGCAAACCAAAGGGCCCGGGGCCACCGAGTCCGCCGCCGCCGGCGATGACCGTCTTCGCTCGATCGATGCCGATGCCTTCGACAGCAATGCGCTTAGGTGCTTCACAAACCGTCGCCAGCACTGGCGGCTCGAAGGCGTGGCGTACGGGTGCGACGACGCTGCTGCCGGTGTCGGTCTCGTCCGGCGTGAAGGCTCGCGGACGCGGCACCACGACCCAAGGTCCAGCACCTGCGCGCACTGTTGCGGCGACGGCGCCGCCTGAAACCGGCCTCAAGCATTTTAGGCCACCTTCCGGTGTCGCTTCGATCTGGGTCACGTCCTGAACCAATTGCCAGCGGCAATGGACCGCCAGACGAGCCGCCATCTCGGCGCCGAGTATCGTGCGCGGAGCGATCACCATCTTCGGGGAGAGTTCGCCACACAATTGGATCAAGGCAGCGGCGTGGGCTTCGGGCCAGGGATCGGCCAGACGATCGTCATCGATCACGTGCAGCGAATCGGCGCCGATCCTTGCCGCCTGACGCGTTGCCGCTTCCAGTTTCGCGCCGACGAGGGCGATGGCAATTCCGCCGGGAACGGTGGCGGACATGGCTCTGGCCACCGTCATCAGTTCTCTGAAATCCGGTCGCAATTCGCCTGCATCGACCTCGGCAACTATCAGAATTCCGGTCATGATTGGCTCTCCCCGCCGAGACGGATCGCCCCGGCCTGCAACAATGTTTCGGCCAGGCGAGCACCCGCACCCGGCCCATCGGCGGCCTCGATGAAGGCACAGCTTCGCCCGGTGACGGGAATCGCCAGGTCGATCACCTCCGGCGCTCGCACCGGTGCGGCGCTTACCTCGAGGTCGGCCAGGGCGATTTGACGCGGTTGTTTGCGCGCCGCCGACAGGCGCGCGGAGACGCTCGGCATCCGCAAGGCGCCCAGTTCGCTCGTCACCGTCACCAGCGCCGGCAGCGGCGCATTCATCATCATCGAACCGTCGGCGAGCACTCTTTCGATCTCGACCCGATTACCCTCGTTGAGCTCTACGCGCTTGGCGAGGCTTAGCAGCGGCAGCGCCAGCAAATCGGCCAGAATGTAGGGGGTTAGCGCATTGTCCCAGTCGGAACCCTGACGCCCGCAAATGATCAGGTCGGCGCCGCCGATCTGGCGAATGGCGGCTGCCAAAGCCGAGGCGATCGGATAGGGATCCCAGGTGTCGAGGGAGGCGTCCTGGACGAGGATCAATTGATCGGCGCCAACGGCCAGCGAGCGCTTCATCACGTCGCTGTTGAAGCGCTCGCCAACGGCCAGACAGACGATCTCGATATCTTTCCGTTTCTCGCGCAGGCGCAATGCCGCCTCGAGCCCTTGTTCGTCGAATCCGTTGATCACCGGCGGCGCAACAATGCCGACGCGAATCTTTTTATCATTTTGATCGAGCGTCAAGGTCGACGCCGGCGTCAGTGGATCGATTACCTGCTTGAGGCAGACGACGACACGCATCCCGCTCTCCTCTCGTTAAAATTCGCGCCCGGCCTGTTCCCAGATGCGCATTAATGAACGGTCCTGGGCGATGATCTTGTAGGCGATATAGCTCGATCCACGACCGATACCGCCGGCCGAATGCAGATTGGACGAGCACATGTACAGATTCTTGATCGGCGTGCGATACCCTGACAGTTCCGGGGTTGGCCGAAAGCGGCCGAGTTGCGAGGCGAACATCGATCCTTCCGTCCAGCCACCTTCGATCATATCGGGCTTGCCGGCCTGCACGTCGTAAGGACCGTAGATGCGTACGCCGATGATGTTGTCCTTGGTCATGTTGGGGGCGTACTTGCGCCATTCCTCAAGCGCGCGATCGGTGAACTCCTCCTTGATGCGACCCCAGTCGCGTGCCGAGAACAACCGCGCCGGCGCGGTGAAATCTTCGATCAGAATGGTGTGCTTGCCTTCCGGCGCACGGGTCCTGTCCCAGATGCTGTCGGGTGCGGTCAGAATGTACGGCTGTTGCGGAAAGCCGAGCAGGAAGATGTCGTGCTGATAGCGGCTGGCCATATATTCTGGATCCTTGGCACCGGTGTATAGGCGCGGTTGCGAACCGACGCCCGGATTGATGTTGTCGGCGGTGTACTTGGGCAATTCATGCATCGCCACGTTGCCCCAGAAGATCTGGCCACGGTCGTAATGAATGTTCTTGACCCTATGCAACAGCCTGTCGCCGAGTGCGTGATTGCGCAGAAGACGCAGGAAGGTCTGCGGCACGCCGAGGTCAGAGATCACCAGTGGGGCTTTTAGGGCGCCGCCACGGGCCAGTTTTACACCGGTCGCACTGCCATTCTCGACGATGATCTCATCTACCTCGTGACCGGTGAAATGCTGGACGCCGAGCTTTTTCCCCACCTTCACCAGTGCGTCGGTAATCGACTGGGTGCCGCCCTTGACGATCGCCGCGGGCTCGAACGACAGCACCAGACCCATGACATGGACCAGGCTCTGCAGCCCCATCGGGTCGTCTGGAAAACAACCACCGGATGTCGGCGTAGCCCGCATGAACAGCGTGCGCAGCTCCGGGCTCTCGAAGAAGTCGTAAGCACACTGGCGCACCGACATGAACTGGTGGACCGGCTCGATTCCGCTGTCGGGGATGTCACATAACGCTTCCAGTGCATCAGGCGTGCCCCAGGGCGGCGGCGCAGTGAAGCGGTGGGTATGAAAAGCCTTCTTCCAGTATTTCTTGTACTGCTCGAACAATCGCAAATACATGTCGGCGTCGCGTTGCGAGAATGCTTTGATCTGATCGTAGGTCTTGCGGACATTCTCTGGCGACTCTTCGGTTCGGCCCGTCTTGGGATCGACCACCCGGAAGGCCGAATAGCCGATGAAGCTAGAACCGTCCTCGAAGATCATGCCCTCGTTCTGCTCCGGGAAAACGTATTCGAGTCCCTCCTCTTGCAGGTTGAAATCGGAATAAGCCGGATGACCGTAGAAACGCGTGAAATGTGCGTGCGGATTCTGGCGAAATCCCGGTGCCGGCGCTTCCTCGCTGACCGCTCCTCCGCCCAGCCCGGTGTGCCCTTCCAGCACAGCCACCTGTAAGCCCGCCTTGGCGAGATAACAGGAAATGATAGTCGCGTGGTGCCCACCGCCTATAACTATCGCGTCATACGATGCGTCTGCCATGCTCGTCCCCTTATCAGAGTTTAACCGATGTTACGTTTATCCGTTCATCAGACAAACTTTAGTGTTTATTGGAGCGCCTGTCAACAGTCGACTTATCATGTCGCGAGTCGGGATTTGTCCGGCTGTCGGCAGTTCAGGGCAATCGCACTTACCCCCGAGGAGAGGCCCAGTAATGAAGCGCGATATTCGGGGAGGCGGTCGGCCGAGTTATACTAATGTGCAACAGAAGCAGCATCGGCCCCGTGTGCCGATCGATATGCCCAAGTCCCCGAATGTGAGGCTAACCCAGAAATCTAAGTCCCCCTGTGAGACAGCGGATATGGTGACAAATAACAAATCACGGTTCCTGTATCTCACACTTGCGCTGTGTTGCCTTGCCATGATTGGTTTGGTCTGGTCGGCGACGCTGGAGCGCGTCTCACATGAACGTAGCTTGGCGATCGCCAGTAAAATTCAGGTCAATAGCGATTTCGCCCATTTGTTGTCACAACAAATAGATGCATCCATGGTGAGCATCGAACAATTATTGCGTGTCATCAGCCATCTGGATTTGTCCGGTACTCCGAAACTCCAAATCGACAGTCTGATGGAACATTTCGAAATGACTCACGATCAGTTCGAGCTTGCCGGCATCAGTGATGAAAATGGCAAGGTAATCATCTCTGGCAAGCCCGTTAAATTCTTCAAAAGCAGCATTTACCAAGAGGCGTTCGGATTTCATAAAACGCACAAGGACAATCGGCTGTTAATTGGCAAACCCGTGCCTGACCCCTTGCATAGGGATGGCGTGCTGATCCCGGTTTCGCTGCGTATCAACAAGCAGCATGGTGCTTTCGGTGGGATTGTATATGCCTGCATCCGACAGTCTTATGTCGCTGCGTTAGAGGAAAATCAGCTCGGTGAGAAATCCGATTTCCACCTGATTGGCACGAACGGCATTGTCTATTTGCGTAAAGGAGTGGGCGAAGCTGAGCCACATAGCGACCAGTGGAATCGTTCAGTATTGATGGCCCAGTCCAAGAAACGCAACGGCAACCTGATCCTCCAAG
>JAJXUF010000323.1 GCA_021783175.1 Pseudomonadota bacterium | reverse complement strand
TTTGCACCGCCGCGGTCAGCTCGGGACACGGAATGATCCGGTCCATGTCCGACAAGAACTGCGCGCGGCGCGTGGTCTTGCCGTACTTCTCGAAACCGGTGAGCGTCTGCTGCTTCATCGAGGTGCTCGCGCAAATATGACTTCTGAATCAGACTCTACCGGTAATTCAGAGTTTCCCTAACGTGTGGCGAACCTTGCAACGAGCTTCGCCACGGGCAAAACAACGAGTTGTTGCGCGGCTGCTGATATCCAAACCGTGGGGTGGTGAGCGAGACCGAGCTTGTCGGCATTTTGCCTGACGGGCAATAGCTCTTTACGAGGATACGAGGTGATCAGTCCAATGCGGTTGTTGCATGCAACGCTCCTGATCTTGCTACTGGCAAGTGTTGGAGGCTGCTGCGTGTCATATGGGAGGCGCGCCATGGCCGGCGACATAAATGAGCGTTCGCCTCCAGATATCGCTGGACTTAAGGCAATAGTCGATCACGCGCTTGCGAAATTTCCGGACCGGAGTAGCCACACAGTTCGGTCGGGGCCGCGAGCGGCTTGGGTATACGTCGAACCTCAGCCGCTTTCAATTCGAATCGGCTGGACTCCGGACGGCGCAGAGCTTGCCGCAAGTGTCCAAAGTGCAATTGAACGGGAATTCACGGCTAAGTATGGAGCGTCCTTAAAGTTCAAAAATCTTCCATGCGGGTGGCTGGGACCTTGACCGTCCGTTCTAGAGTCGGATTGCTGGCGAGTTGTTGCGAAGGGCCGGTGAGGGAGCAACGGCTGCCTACGGCCAATAACGGCCGGTCGTGGCGAAGAGTGAATTTTCCGATAGCGGTCGGTCCGTGGTAACGTAATTCTCGCCATGGAACAAGGTTTGCCACGTTACAGATGGTTGCTACACGCCATTCGGCGTTATCCGGCGAATTTGTCGCCTAAACCAAGTTAGACGACCTGAGGCAACACACGTGGCTACCCAAAACGTCTCAATAATCGAGAAACTTCGCGCCCCACCTCCCTGGGTGCGCGGTCTCTATGTCGGGGTGCTTGCGCTGATCCTCGTCGGTAACCTCGCGCTCATCACGTTTAGTTGGGCTCCTCAGGGCGGCACTCGCATTTACGCCAAACTGGCGCTGCTCTGGATTCTCGCGTTGGTTGCGCTATTGTTTCTGCTGCGTCTTTGGCGGACCACGGTTTGGCCTCGGCGATGATCCTAGGGGTCCACTTCGATTGTTCGTCTAACAATCGGTTCGAGCGATCGCGGGGCCGCGTCTTCGTTGGGCCAAGGAGGGGGTCGATGATTGGGATAAGTGCCTTCGTTTGACGCCGGTGAAGCCCCGCGTCGCTCAACCTAATCGTTAGATGCCTTGAGAGCGCTTCAGTGAAAATTGTGACCAGTGCAGTAGCTCGCCACCTCGATCGCCTCGCGCGCATGCAGCGACTCAGACAAATTGCACCTTTGGTAGGGATGGTGTTGGTGGGAGCGGGAATTGGCGCCCTTTCAATGACCTGGCCGAAGGCGCCTGGTTCGCTTAGTGGTCTTGCTCCCTTTCATCCGCACATTACCTTGACAATACTTCCTTGGCTGCCCGCGCCACCACACTTTCGATTGATCGGCATGTTTCTCCTTCTGCTGGGCATGGTGACTCTGACTCTTGCCTCAGTGCTGAAGCGCAGAGACACATGAAGCCGCATAACCTGACAGCCCGTCACCTAAGGAGACTCTGATTTACCTGAGAGTTCTGGTGCAAAATCGAAGCACGGAGGGCTGGATCGATGAAGCACCAGACGCTCACGGGGTTTGAGAAGTACGGCAAGACGACGCGCCGGGCGCAGTTTCTGGCCGAGATGGGGCATTCACGGTGGATAAACCTGGTGTGATGGGAGCTGCCTGCATACAGTCGGCGTCCAAGCTCGTCGTCGAGCACAAAAACTCCAGCCCCCGGATTTCCATTCCGAAGGAGCGGTCATGTTCGCAACCCAACAACATGGGGCGGCCGAACGTGCGCACGTTACGCTCACCGAAGTCGGCAGAAGCCGAACAGCAACTGAGTGTGACAACAAATCCGCAGGGAGCCGTGCTTCCCGGAAGCCGACACCGCCGACTGGCGGCAATGGGTCGTTTGGAGACGTGCTCCGCGTTACCGCAAGCCGCTCGCCGAAATGTTGAATTTTGGTGCGTGAGGTCCCCGTTTTACATCCGCCTAATCTGAGATTTGAGTCTAGCCGGATTCCAGCATTGCACTTCGAGGGGAAGAGATTGACCGACGAGTTTATGGTGATTCTAGTGACGTCTCTTGTTCTTACTACTATTTGAAAGTGCTGTTGTTTGCTTGATGGTCTTTGAGCGAAAGAATTTATCAAAATTTTCGGCTTCCCGTGAGTCAAGGAATTTGGAATTTCGTCGAATCCATAGGAAGGTATCGACTAACTCGTCGATGGTTTCGCGTCGCTTCATGGGGGCGACTCTAATGTTAATCGTCCAATCGCACCATTAGACATTCCTGTCGGCTTTGATAAGAAATTCACTGATGCGAAAAACATCATCAGGAACGCCGAGCGTTTCTCGACGAATAGCGCCCATCGAAGATATTGAATCGGTACCGATACAAAGAAAGCTCTTCGGACTTTGTACAAGTGATGGACTATTTTTTGCGCCACTCTATCTCACCGCACCTTTCCTCGGTGAGATCTGTTGGCGACGCGGGGACGCGGTGCGCACGCGCTGAGGGTGCGCCCGGATTGACCGCGGGCGGCCCCGGCGGCATCGTACCGACGCGGTTGCCACGAGTCCGATCGATGCCGTCCTCGCGTGAATCCCCGTTCTGTGCGTCCCTCGCGCGCCTGTCGGATGCGGCGCTCGCCGCGGCGTTCGAGCGTGCGATCGAATCCCGCGATGGCACGGGCGGCGCCCAGGCGATCCACGAGACCTGGATGCGGGGCGCGTTCCCGGCGAACATCGAGCGGATGCTCGCGCGCCTGTGGGACGCCGCGGCCGAGACGATCCCGGACTG
>JAJXUF010000322.1 GCA_021783175.1 Pseudomonadota bacterium | reverse complement strand
TTGCGGCTTTTGTCTATTGCGCGGGGGCCGCCTTGCGGCTGGCGCGTTTCAATACCCAGCTCGATGTCGTGACGGACAAGCGTTTTTTCCAGGGGATGCCCAGCCCCTCGGCTGCGGCCTTGATCGCCGGCTTTGTCTGGGTGATGGTCGAGTACGGCGTGGATGGGTATGGCGTGCGCTGGCTGGCTGCCGCGATCGCGCTGTTTGGTGGCCTGACCATGGTTAGCAATTTCCGTTATTACAGCGGCAAGGAAATCAATCTGCGCAAGAGCGTCCCGTTCTTTGTCATCCTATTGGTGGTGCTGGCCTTCATTCTGGTATCGACCAGCCCGCCGGAAGTGCTGTTCGGCGTCTTTGTACTGTATGGCCTGTCGGGCTACGGCGATGGGCTGATGCGCTTCGTGCGCGGCCGGAAGACAGTCCCGGCAAGCCCCCCCTTGCCGGGCGACGAAAAATAGATAGAATTTAGACCATGTCTGAACAGTCGCACCGCTCCGTGTTGTTCTCCTGCCTGACGAACGTCCTGTTCGGTGGCCTGCTGCTGCGCCGCGCGCGCGCACATTAAACCCCCCTCCCTGCAGTACTCCGTGCCGTCAGCTTCTCGCGGCAAGCCCTTTATAATGCGTCGGCCCAAGTGAGCTTGACCCCGGCGCTGATTGACCATGGAGCGAACCATGAAAGACCGTTTATTTGTTTTTGACACCACCTTGCGCGACGGCGAGCAAAGCCCCGGCGCATCGATGACCAAGGATGAGAAATTGCGCATTGCGCGCCAGCTGGAAAAGCTCGGCGTCGATGTGATCGAGGCAGGGTTTGCGGTCGCCAGCCCGGGCGATGCCGATGCCATCCACGCCATTGCGGAAGCAATAAAGGAATCCACCGTGTGTTCGCTGGCACGCGCCAACGAGCGCGATATTCACGCAGCCGGCGGCGCGATCAAGCCGGCACGGTCCGGGCGCATCCATACCTTCATCGCCACTTCGCCCATCCACATGGAAAAGAAGTTGCGCATGCATCCGGATCAGGTGATCGAGGCGGCGGTGAAAGCGGTCAAGCTCGCGCTCGAGTACACCGACGATGTGGAGTTCTCGGCTGAGGACGCCGTGCGTTCGGAAATGGACTTTCTGGTGCAGGTGTTCGACGAAGTCATCAAGGCCGGCGCGAAGACGCTCAATGTGCCCGACACCGTCGGCTACAGCATTCCCGCCTTGTGGGGCGAGCGCATGAAACAGTTGATTGAGCGCGTGCCGAATTCCGGCAAGGTGATCTGGTCGACCCATTGCCACAACGACCTTGGCATGGCCGTGGCCAATTCGCTCGCCGCCGTGATGAACGGCGCGCGCCAGGTCGAGTGCACTATCAACGGTCTGGGCGAACGCGCCGGCAATGCCTCGCTGGAAGAAATCGTCATGGCGGTGCGCACCCGCAAAGACGTGTTTTCCTGCGATACCCGTATCGATGCCACACAGATCGTGCCGGCATCCAAGCTGGTGTCCACCATCACGGGTTATCCGGTGCAGCCGAACAAGGCCATCGTCGGCGCCAACGCCTTCGCGCATGAATCCGGCATCCATCAGGACGGCGTGCTGAAGCATCGCGAAACCTACGAAATCATGCGCGCCGAAGACGTGGGCTGGAATGCCAACCGCTTGACGCTGGGCAAGCTGTCCGGCCGCAACGCGTTCAAGACCAAGCTGGGCGAACTGGGCATCGTGCTCGACAGCGAGGAAGCGCTCAACGCGGCGTTTGCCCGTTTCAAGGAGCTCGCCGACAAGAAACGCGAGATTTTTGACGAAGACCTGCAGGCGCTGGTCAGCACCGAGGGGTATGCCGCCGAACATGAACGTTACAAGCTGGTGTCGCTGAAGGTGTGCTCCGAAACAGGAGAAATCCCGAACGCGCGCCTGGTGTTCACCGACAACGGCACGGAAAGGCAGGCCGAAGGCATCGGTTCCGGCCCGGTCGACGCCACCTTCAAGGCGCTTGAGTCGGTGGTGGCCAGTGGCGCCGATCTGTTGCTGTATTCGGTCAACAACATCACCAGCGGAACCGATGCCCAGGGTGAAGTCACGGTGCGTCTGGCCAAGGACGGTCGCGTCGTGAACGGGCAGGGGGCCGACACCGACATTGTGGCGGCTTCGGCCAAGGCCTATCTGCACGCGCTGAACAAGCTGGATTCAAAGCTGGAGCGGGCGCATCCGCAGGTGTGATGCGTTCCGGGGCGGCAAGACGGCCGCCGCTGTAAATGCATCAAAAGCAGTCTGGCCATCCTCCCCGCCAGCCCCGTAAATCCGTTAAAATCCACATAGTTATCTCATCCCTGACCGGGCACGGAAACGTGCCCGTTTTGCTGTGTCGCAGAACCTGATCCGTAATTTCTCCATCATCGCCCACATTGACCACGGCAAGTCCACGCTTGCCGACCGCCTGATCCAGTATTGCGGCGGACTGTCGGAGCGCGAGATGGAGGCGCAGGTGCTCGATTCGATGGATCTGGAAAAAGAGCGCGGCATCACGATCAAGGCGCAAACCGCTGCGCTGACGTACAAGGCGCAGGACGGCCTGACCTACAAGTTGAATTTGATTGACACGCCGGGGCATGTGGACTTTTCCTATGAAGTCTCGCGTTCGCTGTCGGCGTGCGAAGGCGCGCTGCTGGTGGTGGATGCTTCGCAAGGCGTGGAAGCGCAGACGGTGGCCAACTGCTACACGGCGATCGACCTCGGCGTCGAAGTCATTCCGGTATTGAACAAGATCGATCTGCCTGCCGCCGACCCGGATCGGGTGGCGGAAGAGATCGAGGACATCGTGGGGCTGGACGCCAGCGAGGCCGTCCGGGCTTCGGCCAAGACCGGCATCGGCATCGCCGAGATTCTGGAAGTCGTGGTCAAGCAGATTCCTCCGCCACGGGGCAAGGAAGACGCGCCGCTGAAGGCGCTGATCATCGACTCCTGGTTCGACAACTACGTCGGCGTGGTGATGCTGGTGCGTGTAGTTGACGGCGTGT
>JAJXUF010000321.1 GCA_021783175.1 Pseudomonadota bacterium | reverse complement strand
AGTGAATGGCACCCCTGCATTGATCTTCGCCAACGGCGTCGTCAATCCCGGCTATCTGCCCGCTGCCGAGCTGGAGAAAGCCCTGGATAGCAACAGCAAATGATCGTACGCCACCTGCCCCGATATCTTGCGTCGCTGTGTGTCGCTTTCTGGGTGGGCGGTACTTGGATGCTCGGCTACGTGGTCGTACCGGCACTCTTCAGGATACTGCCCGATCGCCAGCTTGCGGGCATGCTGGCCGGCCAGTTGTTCACCTCGCTGGCTTACGTCGGCATCGCCTGCGCGCTGTACCTGCTCGCGTATCAGTTAAAGCAGTTCGGACGCGCCGCATGGCGCCGCGTCTCTTTCCGCATTGTCGCCACGATGTTGTCATTCGTCCTGATCGAACAATTTGTCCTGCAACCCATCCTTGCCGGTCTCAAGGCGCGGGCATTGCCCCTGGACGTGATGAGCAGCATTCTCGCATCGCAGTTCACAACCTGGCATGCCGTCTCGGGTATTCTCTACTTGATCCAGAGTTTGCTCGGTATCGCACTGGTGCTTGTTTCAAGGAACGAGTGACCCCGCCGTCCGGCCGACCGACTATATCATTTGAATATTGACGCAGCTATCGCGCCGGGTTAGCGTGGGCGCAACTAGACGGGGAGCAGCATGCTAAAGAATCTGCATCGTGAGATATATCCTGCCGGCGAGATCATCTTCAGGGAAGGCGATTCGGGGGATGGTGCATTTATCATCGAAGAGGGCAGTGTCGAGGTCAGCGTCAGCAGTACGCAACGCACACGCATCAACAAAGGCGAGCTGTTCGGCGAGATCGCGCTGATCGACCAGCAACCGCGCACCGCCACCGTGCGCGCCGTCGAACACACCGTGCTCATTCCCATCCCGCGCAAACTGGTGAAAGAGCTGCTGGAAAAAACAGACCCGGTGGTACGCCATTTGCTGCTGACCATTCTTGAACGCTACCGCTCCACGCGCAATCAACCGGCTTTCGATCCATCGCGTTCTACCATTTTCAAGCGCGACACGACCCGCGGTGTCGCCACGCAGCAGTTGCGCCTGGCGCACGACATCGCCGAGGCATTGCGCGAAGGACAGTTCGAAATGTTCTACCAGCCGATTTGCGATCTCTCCAGCGGACGCATGGCCGGATTCGAGGCGCTGATCCGCTGGCATCATCCGGTCGACGGCCTGATCTCGCCGCTGGATTTTTTGTGGGTGGCCGAACTGACCGGACAAATACGGGAGATCGGATTGTGGACGCTGGACCAAGCCTGTCTCGATTGGCCCTCTTTGCGTCAGCGCCTCAATCACCACGCCCCCTTCGTCAGCGTCAACCTGTCGCCCTCTCAACTGACCGGGGAGGGGTTTGTGGACGATGTGAAGGCCATCATCAACAAGCACCGGATGCCGGCATCGGAGCTCAAGCTGGAACTGACCGAAACCGTCATCATCAACAATCCCGAACTCGCACTGCAGCTCCTCGGCAAACTCACCGAATCCGGCAGCACCCTCGCACTGGACGACTTCGGCACCGGACATTCGGGCCTGGATGCCCTGCACCGCTACCCCATCGGCACCATGAAAATCGACCGCGCCTTCGTCAGCCAGATGCTCTCCTCTCCGCAGAGCGCGAAGATCGTCCAGTCCTCGATCGAACTGGCACACTCGCTCAAGATGGATGTGGTTGCGGAAGGTATAGAAGACGAAGAAGAGCGCCTGGCGCTGCTGGAACTCGGTTGCGACTATGGTCAGGGATGGCTGTTCGGAAAACCGGCTTCGGTGAAACGCATCTAGCGCCGCCAGCGCATGCTGTTTCGGGTTCCGGCCTCAATTCAACGTAGGCTCTCCGCCTCTTGGAAACAGCACCCACATCTTCCCTGACTGTTTCATGCTCCCGGCACGTACCGCTGCAAATTCGCCAAATCCCCAGAAAAAGTCCGCCCGCACCGCACCCTTGATCGCGCCGCCCGTGTCCTGTGCGAACATCAGCCGGTTGAGCGGGTCCTGGCTGTTGGGTTGTGTAGTCGCAAGAAAGACGGGGACGCCGAGCGGAATGGTGCGCGGATCGACGGCAATGCTGTATTCGTTGGTAAGCGGCACGCCCAACGCTCCGAGCGGGGCGGAGACCGTGTCCGGCAGTTCGCGGAAGAAGACATAACTGGGATTCTGTCCCAACAGCGTGAACAGCCTTTCCGGGTTCTTCTCCGCCCAGTTCTTGATGCCTTGCATGGATGCTTCTTCCGGTTTCAATTCACCCATCACGATGAGTTTTTTTCCGATGGAAGCATAGTTGTGTCCATTTTGTTCGGCATAGCCGATCTTCACGCGCTTGCCGTCTTCCAGTTCGATGCGGCCGGAACCCTGTATCTGCAGGAAAAAGAGTTCGACGGGATTTTCCACCCAGAAAAGTTCATGCCCCTTCAGTGCCGGATCCAGACCCGCATCGATCTCGGCCCGGTTGAAATAAGGTACGACGCGCTTGCCGACCAGGCGCCCGCGCACATGCTGGCCCCTGAACTGCGGAAATAGATCGCCCATGTCCACGTCGAGCATGTCGTCCGGCGGACCATATATAGGGTAAGCAAAACGTTTGCTGCGTGTGCGGCTGCCTTGCAACAAAGGTTCGTAATAGCCGGTGATGAGTCCGGTGTCGGTGCCGTCCGGATTGAATACCTGGTAAGGCGTGAACCAGGTTTCGTAGAAGGCCCGCTGCGCTGCCGCATCGTCGTTGTCTACCTTCGCGGCTGCGGCACAAATGGGCAACCACACCGGCTTGAATCTGAGCGCACGGCAACTTTGCTGCAGGGCAGGCCATGATGCGGACAAGTCCTGTGTGGGCCAACCGGGCAACATCTCCCACTTGCTCACCATGAAATCGGGCGCAATTTTCCCGACCGGAGGAGGCGCTACGACAGGGGGTTGGGGTGGCGGCAGCGTCTTGCACGAAGCCAGTATTACGCTCAACAGCAGTACCAGCCGAACAGATTTACTCTTTAACATTTTTCCTTA
>JAJXUF010000320.1 GCA_021783175.1 Pseudomonadota bacterium | reverse complement strand
ATCATGCCAATAAGGTGAATTTTCATTTTTAATTTTAATTTTCAAAAAGATATGGCTAAATACAATTGATAGCGAATTGACCGATACGCCATAAGTGGCATTCAAAAACCGCCATGCCTGCCACAATTGGCACCATACTCAACCAGCTCAAAGTTTCGGGAGGTATGTGCAACTCGCTGAATAGCCTCGTACGGTGGCAGAAAAAAATGGGGCGCCACGCCATCGACGATATGCGCCAGCGGCGTCTGCAACTTTAATGGCATTGGAATGAGACGGTCCGACCGAAACCGTGCTCGAAAGCGAATTGTTCAGCTACGAAAAAATGTATTCATCAGCCCAAGTGGTCGCGAACTGTGAAAGCGATCCACAGTAACGCTCGATGCCGATGCAAACCCCTGCCTCAGACAACTTTAACCTGCATCAACTCCTTGCCATCCGGATCGGTAAGGTGCACCGCGCATGCGATGCATGGATCGAAGCTGTGTACGGTGCGCAATATCTCGATGGGTTGCTTCACGTCATACAGCTGATGGCCTTTCAGCGCACCTTCATAAGGCCCCTGATTTCCCTGCGCGTCGCGGGGGCCCGCGTTCCAGGTGCTGGGCACGATCGCTTGATAGTTGTCGATCTTCTGGTCCTTGATGACGACCCAATGCGAGAGCGCTCCGCGGGGCGCTTCCGTGACACCGACACCCTGCGCATGGCTAGGCCACGTCGACGGTTCCCATTTCGATTCGTTGAAGGTTTTGACGTCGCCCGCTTTGATATTGGTGACCAATTGATCGTACCAGCCCTGCATCGCATCGGCGATGATCTTGGTTTCCAGTGTGCGAGCGGCAGTGCGTCCAAGTGTCGAATAAAGCGCCTGCACCGGCACATCGAGTTTTTTCAGGGTCATACCTACCAGTTCCTTGGTCTGCTGATGGCCGGAGGCATATAACATCAACACGCGAGCAAGAGGGCCGACTTCGACCGCCTTGCCTTTCCAGCGCGGCGACTTCATCCACGAATAATCCTTGTCCACATCCAGATGTTCGTACGGAGGCTTCGGCCCGGTGTAGTCGAGCTTGGTCTCGCCTTTGTAGGGATGCAACCCCTGCTCCTTGCCTACCGAGTAGTCGTACCAAGCGTGGCTGACGAATTCCTGTATCTCGCCTTCCGCGTTCATATCGATGGGATGTATCTTGCTCAGGTCGCGATCCAGGATCACTCCGGAAGGAATCATGTAAGAAGAAGGATCGGACATGCCCTTGGCCGGAAAATCGCCGAAGGTGAGGAAATTGCCGACACCTTCACCCTGTTTGAACCAGTCCTTGTAGAACCCGGCGATGGCCAGCGTATCCGGCACATAGACCTGATCGACGAAGGAACGCATCTGGTTGATGACGTTCTGCACGGTTTGCAGCCCGACTTCATTGAGCGCGGTACCGGAATTTCCTCCATGGAAATGCGGCCCGTTACCCTGCCCAGGATGATTCGGATCTATACTGATCGCGCACGGCACACCGCCGACCAGGAACATCGGATGCGGGTTCTTGCCACCGAACACGGCATGCAATTTCACCACATCACGTTGCCAGGCCAGTGCATCCAGATAGTGGGCCACTGCCATGAGGTTGGCTTCGGGCGGCAGCTTGTAGGCCGGATGCCCCCAATAGCCATTGGCGAAGATGCCCAGCTGGCCTGCATCGACAAAACCTTTCAGTTTCTTCTGCACATCGCTGAAATAGCCCGGTGATGATTTGGCATAACCCGACAAGCTCTGCGCAAGTGCAGAAGTCGCCTTTGGATCGGCTTTCAGCGCCGAAACCACATCCACCCAGTCCAGCGCATGCAGATGGTAGAAATGCATCACATGATCGTGGATATATTGCGCACCTATCATCAGATTGCGGATCAACTGTGCATTGCTTGGGACCTCGATCTTCAACGCGTTCTCAACGGCACGCACCGATGCAATGCCATGCACCAGCGTACACACCCCGCAGATGCGCTGCGCAAATGCCCAGGCGTCACGCGGATCCCGCCCCCTGAGGATTATCTCGATGCCGCGTACCATGGTGCCCGCGCTGGAGGCTCTTGTGATGCGGTTGTTCGCGTCGGTTTCCGCCTCGATGCGCAAGTGGCCTTCGATACGGGTGATCGGGTCAACTACGATGGTTTGCGTCATGTCGTGTACCTCAAACGTTCAAAAATTCCGCCAGAATGCGGTATTGCGCTGCACTTTCGGCATTGTCGGTGCCACGACCGGCAGCAATATTCTCGCTGGTTCGCGCCATGCGCGCATGCATCGCAGCATTCCACGCCGGGCTGTCCCCCGGTTCGGCAGGCTTGAGGCTGGCTATCGCCGCTTGAGCAACAAAATGTCCAGCCTGACTATTCCAGTCGCATTCTTTTCCGCACTGGGTAAAACTGTCCACGCTGGCTTTTTTGGCTGCCTGAGATGCAGCCGCAAGTTCGTCTTCGGCAATATCCGCGCGCATGGCTGCCTTGATTGCATTTTTAACCCTGGCGTCGTTGCTCAGTACCTGCACGTTTTCTGCAAAACGCGCCGCGACCAGACGCTGCCCGGCCCTGGAAAGATTGTTCAAGGCAGCCTTGAAATCGCTGTCGTTATCGATGGCCATCGTCTATTCTCCTTCAGTCAGGTGATCGGCGATCATCTCGGTAAGCCCAACCACTGGAATATTCATGTGGTAGTGCTCCAGTCCTTCCTCCAGCACGATGCGGCAATTGGCACAGGCGGTAACCAGCGTCTTCGCACCGGTCTCTTCCAGCTGCGATTTCTTGACCTTGAACACCTGCAGGCGTAGTGGTTCCGCTTCTTCGATAGCGCTCACCCCGCCGCCGCCGCCGCAGCACCAGTTCATCTTGCCGTGGTCGGTCGTTTCCACAAAATTTTTCGCAACCATCTTCAACAGATTGCGTGGCTGCTCCATTACGCCTCCGCGCCGCACCAATTGGCAAGGATCGTGGAAGGTAAGCAGCGCATCCTCGAATCCTGTCGTCTTGAGCAG
>JAJXUF010000319.1 GCA_021783175.1 Pseudomonadota bacterium | reverse complement strand
CAGGTGGTCGGCGCATCGGAATGAATTGAATACCATGCAGGACTGCAGGGATTTGCATCTTCACTTCACATTTTTTGCGATCGCGGCGGGCGTCATGTGGGGTGCTGCTACGGTATTCTTCTTTCCTGCCGACATAGGCTATCAAAGCCTGTTGATCTGCGTGATGCTGGGGTTGGTTGCGGGAGCGGTCACCATGAACTCGGTGCATTTGCCTTCGCTATACGGTTATTTTCTTGGCATCATGATCCCGCTGACCCTGCGTGTGTCATTCGAGAATGACACGATCCACTGGATACTGACGTTGATGCTGAGTGTCTATGTGGCGGTGGTCGTGCTGGAAGGGCATGGCCTGAACAGGACATTCATGCTTTCGCTACAGCAACGCTTTGAAAATACCTCGTTGCTGCAGCAATTGACGGCGCAAAAGGCGGAAACCGAAGAGGCCAGAAATCAACTGGAACGAACCAATATCATTTTGCACGATAACGAATCGAGGCTGGAACAGATGGTGCGCGAGCGGACCGCTCAGCTTCAGCAAAGGTCCGACGAAATCGTGGCGATCAAGGACACGACCATCCTGGCGCTGACCTCGCTGGCGGGAACGCGGGATAACGAAACAGGAAACCATATCCGCCGCACCCAACAGTATGTCCGCACGTTGGCAATGCAGTTGCGCGACCATCCGCGTTTCAAATATTTTCTGACAGACGAGAATATCGAGATGCTCTTCAAAATTGCGCCCCTGCACGATATCGGCAAGGTTGGTATTCCCGATCGCATACTCCACAAGCCGGACAAGCTGACACCGGAAGAGTTCGAGATCATGAAGACGCATACCACCTTGGGTGGGAATGCGATCTCGGGTGCCGAGAACATGACGAACGTTCGGAATAGCCCATTCCTGAAAGCCGCCCGTCAGATTGCCATTGGGCATCACGAGAAGTGGGACGGAAGCGGTTATCCGTTCGCTTTACGCGAGGAGCACATTTCCATCCCGGCTCGTCTGATGGCCCTGGCTGATGTCTACGATGCGATGTCATGCCGGCGCATCTACAAGTCCGCCATGGTTCACGACGATGTTGCGGAAGTCATCATCGATGGCAAGTGGAAGCACTTTGACCCCGATGTGGTTGAAGCGTTTGTTGCAGCTATTGGTGAATTCAAGGAAATCGCTACGAGGTACCGCGACAATGAGTCTGATGTCCCCGGCTGGAAAGTGGCTGCCTAGAACTGTCTCTGCAGTACCGCGACTTTCAGATACTCAATGGCCGCGTATCACCAGCGGTATACGCTGTCTGCCGAACTGTCCATCGAATCTTTCGAAGTGCCCCGCCAGTTTTGTGCCGCAATGCGGGCAACTCCCGTTGTCGGTGACCGTGTAATCGCGGATGAGGTGCCAGTCGCGGACGATCAGCGGCTGCTGGCAATTGGCACAGAGTGTTGTACCACCGCTCAGGTCATGTACGTTGCCGGTATAGACATGCTGTAATCCGGCGGCTTGGGCGATCTGGCGTGCCTGTGTCAGTTTGCCGGAAGGCGTGGGAGCAATGTCGGTCATCTTGTAGTCGGGGTGGAAGGCGGTGAAGTGCAGCGGCACGTCCGTACCCAATTCCTTCGCGATCCATTCGCTCATCATGCCGATCTCATGCGCACTGTCGTTGTAACCGGGTATCAACAGCGTAGTCAGTTCGACCCACACCCCGGTTTCCTGGCGCAGATATTTCAACGTGTCCAGCACGGGTTGCAGGTGTGCGCCGGTCTGCTTGAAATAGAATTCATCCGTGAACGCTTTCAGGTCTACGTTCGCAGCATCCATTTTTGCGTAGAACTCGCGGCGAGGCTGGTCGTGCATATAGCCCGCCGTGACTGCCACAGCCTTGATGCCAAGCTCATGACAGGCGTCGGCCACGTCCATCGCATATTCGGCGAAGATCACCGGATCGTTATAAGTGAACGCCACACTCTTGCATTTCAGTTCGGCCGCGGAACGTGCGATAGCCTCGGGTGTCGCCTGATCGGCGAGTTTGTCAAAGCTGCGCGATTTCGAGATATCCCAGTTCTGGCAGAATTTGCAGGCCAGGTTGCAGCCGGCCGTGCCGAACGAAAGAATGCTGCTGCCTGGATAAAAGTGATTGAGCGGCTTCTTCTCGACAGGGTCGACGCAAAAGCCCGAGCTGCGGCCGTACGTGGTGAGTACCATCGCGTCATTGATGCGCCCCCTCACGAAGCATGCACCGCGCTGCCCCTCATGCAATTTGCAGTCACGGGGACAAAGGTCGCACTGTATGCGCCCGTCATCCAGTCTGTGCCAGTACTTGGCCGGATACCGCTCGGCGATGCTGATCGGTTCGTCCATTTCAGCGGGCCCCGGCGAAATCTGCTTCGCGCCACTTGTTCACGGTATAACGCGACAGCCTGACCTCCTGTGCCCAGAAATTGTCGGGCAACCCGGCTTTGCGCTTGAGGTGTGCCATGAAATGGCGCGTCTCCGGCAGCTGTTCCCAAACCTGCGGCAAAAAAGTGCTGCGGTGATGCCCAAATTCGAAGATAACACCATCCACTCCCGGGCGCAGTTGTGACAGTGCATCAGGCTCGTCGCGGAATTCCATCGTCTCGGCGGCTGACAACAATGAAACTTCACATTCGGTCATGACCAACTCGTGCCGACCAAGCGGCTCGAAACGCGGGTCGCTAAAAGCTGCCGCGACGGCATTGTGCCGGACGTCCTGACCCAGCGGGCGATGCGCCTGCAACGATCCGATGCAGCCGCGCAGCACGCCATTCTGTGTCAGTGTGACGAATGTCGCACCGTTCTCGTCCAGCCACTGCTCTTGCGATATTGAGGTATGCACCTCCCCGAATGCCTCGCCGATGGCGCCGCGCGCGATTTGTATCAATACTTTTCCAACTTTTGCCTCAGTCACTCTTTACTCCTTCGGTGAAGGCGATGGAAACATATCCCACCACATTATTTTTAGACCCTGCAGTGTCACCAGAGTTTCGCAGATCGAGCAAATGGGGA
>JAJXUF010000013.1 GCA_021783175.1 Pseudomonadota bacterium | reverse complement strand
TCGCCGCCGAAGAGCCAGAGGTTGCCGCGCGCGTCGGTCCAATCGACGGCATACCTGCGCGCCCCGGGAATATTTCCAGGAGCGGGGGTACCGAGCGTGCCGTAGACGCCTGCGGCGTCAATGGTGTTGGATCCCCCCTCCCAGGCCCATTGGTTGGAGGTCGGACTGAATTTCCACAGGTCATTGAGATAGTCCCGCGTCCCGGCCGAGTCATGCCCGAAACCCCCGAAGAGCCAGCGGTTGCCGTTCGCGTCGGTCCAGTCGACGGCGCCGAACCGCGCGCCCGGGACATTAGTGGAGGCGGAGGTACCGAGCGTGCCATAGACGCCTGCGGCGTCAACGGTGTTGGATCCCCCCTCCCAGGTCCATTGGTTCAGGACCGCGGTCGGAGTGGCGGTCCCTGCCCCTCCACTACTTCCGCTGCCACCACCACAGGCAACCAGGGTGAGGCTTAAAGCCAGTGCAGCGATGAAGCGGACCCGGGCAGAAAGACGAATAGCTTTGGACTGCGTGACAGTCCTGTGGCAGACATTCATGGTGTGCGTTTTCCCCTGTTCTCAGACAAATTCATTGTTCAATATTTCTTTCGGCTGCGTGCGCAGCCCACGACGCTTGACTCGATAAGTCAGTCGCCCGCCGCAATCTCACCCCCCGGCGATCGCAGAACGGGGCGGGAGCCTCCCGACTCGCAGCGTTCCCATTATCCAGCCTGCGGCCGCACTGGTTGCCACTGGGCAAAGAGCAAGAATTTAGTCGCTCTTTTTATGCAACGCCCAGCGCATTACCTTCGCGGCCTGGTTGCTCACATCCCTGGGAGATCCCGAAGAAGGACGCGCCCTGCCGGTTCTTCAAACGCCGGGGCCTGAAGCGATATCCGAGGAAGTCCTTATTAGGACTGGTTAAGATAGCTCCCTCGGCAACCGCTGTCCTTGCAGTGGGTGATCCTGGTCTTCTGCGGATGCAGTTCCAGGCGATGCTGCACAATCCGCGCCTCGAGTACCTGGCGCAGGTGCTGCGCCTGGGCGAGCGTCGTGCAGTGGCAGATGGCATCGTCGGCGAACCGCTTGAACGGGATGGCGGGATAATGCTCCTGCATCCGGCGATTAAAGCAGTAGGCAGATCAGAGATTGCTCAGGATCGGCGAGATGAAACCGCCCTGGATATCCCTTTGCGTCGTTCCATCCGGCTGCCGTCTTCCAACCGGCATGGGTGCCGTTAACCATTCGACACACACAACAACACCCACACGGCTATCGGCGTAGCGGGTCGCACATTAGATTAGATCTTGGAGACTGTCAAAGTAGACGCGGATATCGAGCTCCAGCACCCAATCTTAGCGCCACCAACAAACGCGCGTTGCGCTAAGTGCCTGCCTTGCCGATTTCAGGGGCGGAACCCACAGGAATCCGAATGGAAGGCCGTCTTTTCAAAAATGTCTTTGCCTACCGTCCGGGCAATGCGATGACTGACAGTTGGAATGCCGAGCAGGCTCGTCCCGCCATTGTCCTTCGGTATCTCGACCCGCCGCACCGGGGCGCGGCAGATAGTTGCGGGAGGCCATCGGGTTCCATGGCTTGCAGAGATTGATGCTTAGGTTCTCGTCAAACTGCGCAGCGGATTGCCCCTCGACACCGGACGCACGGTGATTGGCCCTGAATCGCCTGTACGCCTGCCACACTTGGCGCTTGGCAATACAGGATGGCTGTTTGTCTTCGCCATTAATCTGCTCCTCTTGCCAGTTGTTCTGCAGCCAAGACCGCAAACGCCACCCCTTTGCTCCGGCTCCATTACAGAGCCCGCTACGCGTGCGGCATCAGCGCATCCGTCGCCGACGATGACGGCGTCCAACCCGATGCGTCTGTGTGGGCGAGCAGCGCCACATCGCTTGGGTGAATTGACTGGCAATGCCCCGCACAGCCACCGTGTGGCGTTTGACGAGCGTTTCTCCGGCTTTGTCGCCCGGTTGCACGAAGCACTTCTGGATGCACCTGCCAGGAGACCCGGACTTGCTTCGCAATCGGGATTTGCTTAATATGCTCGCCCCTTGGGATCCTGTTAACCGACCCGCAGACCAGAGGTAACCCATGAAAGCCGGAATACACCCCGAATACAAGGAAATCCAGGTAAGCTGTGCCTGTGGCAACAGCTTTACGACCCGCTCCACCCTTGGTCATGAACTGCAGGTGGAAGTCTGCGCCAGCTGCCACCCGTTCTACACCGGGAAGCAGAAGATCGTCGACAGCGCAGGGCGAGTTGAGAAGTTCCGTCAGAAGTACGGCATGGGTGCAAAACGCTAACAAGGCGGCATCTTTGCAGCAAACGATGAAAGGCGCCGCAAGGCGCCTTTTTGCTTTTGGACCCCGACTTGCCTATACCGGGCGATCTCAGGATCGGCGAATCAGCGCCGGCGCCCTGGTGGCTATACTGCAACGGCGCGCTTTGCGCGACAGCGCGTCTGCCCGCAGCATGGCGCGAAAAGACTGCACGGCGGCGGCGGGCAACTGATCATTGGCCCAATAATTGGCTAAACGCTCCGGACGGGAGGTGCCAAGCTGGATGTCGGTGTATTATAAAAGCGGCGGACTGTAACAGTCGGACACGAATCCTGCCCTTTACACACCCGGTTAGCTCAAGATCGCCCTAGGCAGGCCATGCGCGGCAACCACCCCAACGTTCATCCCTCAGGAACTTGAGACAAGTATGGAAAATGACCTAAAACAAGCTGCTCTCGACTATCACGCCTTGCCTGTTCCCGGCAAACTGAGTGTTACCCCGAGCAAACCCTGCGTTTCGCAGTATGACTTGTCTCTGGCCTACACACCGGGCGTGGCCGAACCGGTGCGCGCCATTGCTGCGGACCCGGAGAACGCGTACCGCTACACCAACAAGGGTAACTTGGTCGCGGTTATCACCGATGGAACCGCGGTACTTGGCCTGGGTAATGTTGGCCCCTTGGCTGCCAAACCGGTTCTGGAAGGCAAGGCCGTACTTTTCAAGTACTTTGCCGGCATCGATGTGTACGACATCGAAATTAAATCGCACACGACCGAACAGTTTATTGACGCAGTGACGGCGATTGCCCCGACATTTGGCGGAATCAATCTTGAAGATATTGCCGCACCGGAATGTTTCGTCATCGAAGAAGCTCTCATGGAGCGCCTGGATATCCCGGTATTTCATGACGACCAGCATGGCACGGCAGTTATTATTGCAGCCGGCCTGCTCAACGCCCTGGAACTGCAAGGCAAGAAACTCGCCCAGGCGCGCATCGTTTGCCTAGGTGCCGGTGCCGCCGGATTGACCTCCATGGGTCTGCTTGTGGCGCTGGGCGCAAACATTGAAAACATCCTGCTGGTAGACAGTAAGGGCGTGATCCATTCCGGACGCGACGACCTCAACGTATACAAAAAACGTTTTGCCCGTGCCACGCAGCGCCGCAGCCTTGCGGACGCGATGGTGGATGCCGACGTCTTTGTCGGCGTATCCGCAGCCAATCTGGTCACGGAGGACATGGTCGCAGACATGGCGCCCAAGCCGATCATTTTCGCGCTCTCCAATCCGGACCCGGAGATTCGCCCCGAAGCCGCACAACGAGTGCGCAAGGATCTGATCATGGCCACGGGCCGGTCTGATTTTCCCAACCAGATTAACAACGTTCTTGGATTCCCTTTCATCTTCCGTGGAGCATTGGATGTGCGCGCGCGCAGCGTCAACCAGCAGATGATGATTGCCGCGGTCAGGGCGCTATGCGCACTGACGCACGAGCCAGTGCCGACACAGGTGCTTGAGGCTTATAAGCTTGCGAGCCTGAGTTATGGTCCTGACTACATTATTCCCAAGCCTCTAGATCCGAGGCTCATCCAGGTTGTGCCGCCGGCGGTGGCTCAGGCAGCCATCGACTCCGGCGTTGCCCGCGCCGGCTACCCGAAACACTACCGCAAAGCTGGCTAACCGCCGGCGAGATCGCTCGACACCAGGGATCAGGGAACATTCAAAGACGGGGTCGTTCTATACTAGTTATTGTGTGCTGATCAGGAAACCCGCGTCCCCCGGGGGAAGAAAGGAGCCGTCATGAAAAAGATCACCATCGTTGGAGCCGGGCGCGTCGGCGAGTCTACCGCTTACAATCTTGCAAAGGCCGAACTGTGTCGTGAGGTGGTACTTATCGATATCAAGGACGGCGTTCCTCAGGGAACTGCGCTGGACATTCAAGAATCGGCACCAATATTCGGATTTGATACCAAGCTGACCGGCTACAACGATCTTGCAGCGATGGCCAACTCGGATATGATCATTATCACCGCCGGGCTGCCTCGCAAACCTGGCATGTCGCGATCCGATGTCCTGGACGCCAACGTACCGGTCGTGACAGCAGCGGTGGATCAGGCAGTACGCTCGGCACCTGATGCCATGATACTTATTGTGACCAACCCGGTGGACGTTCTTACCTATGTTGCCTGGAAAAGAAGTCGCTGGGAGCGCAACAGGGTTTTCGGGCTTTCCGGAGTTCTCGACTCAACGCGCATGGCCAGTTTCGTTGCCATGGAAACCGGGTTTTCTGTCAAAGACATTTCTGCCATGGTGCTCGGCGGTCATGGAGATACCATGGTGCCGCTGCCGCGTTACACGTGCATCAACGGCATACCTATTGATCGCTTCCTCGACGCCCAGACGGTTGCCCGGATTGCCGAGCGCACGCGCCAGGGCGGTGCTGAGATCCTGGCACTACGCAAAAACAGCAGTGCGTACGATGCACCGGCAGCGGCAATAGCCACGATGGTGGATTCTGTTCAACATGAACGCAAGCGCATTCTTCCATGCGTTGCCGTGCTCGATGGTGAATACAACCAGCGCGGAATCTGCATGGGCGTTCCGGTAGTCCTCGGCAGCGGCGGCGTGGAAAAAGTGGTGGAACTGCAGCTCAATGACGAAGAGGCTGGCTACTTCAACCGGTCTGCGGAGAATGTCCGGGCTGACATCGCGCGCCTCAAACTCAACTGATCAGGCCGCGTATCTAGCGCCGAGCACCTGCCGTCATGCCGGCGGTCACGGCGAAACGCATCGCATCCTGCATCGACATATCGACCGGCCTCAGTGCGCTCCGCGAAACCAGTAGGGTGTGGCCTCCGAGCTGATAACTTAGCGGGATATAGACGGCAACTGTATCGTCGCCGGCCATCCCGTGCGGAAAGCCTGCGAAATCCTGGCGCGTGACGAAGCCCAAGGCGCTGACGTTGGCATCACCCAGCCGGACCAGCACGACGTGACTAAACCCCTGTTCTCCGCTGCCTGAGAAGAAACCCATTAAATCGCGCACGGACCCGTAGATGGCCTTGACCAGCGGAATGCGACTCAAGAGGTTCTCGCCCCAACTGAACAGGCTGCGCACGATCAATGCCCTCATGAGTACGCCCAGGGCGAGCACCAGCAGCAGACCTGCGACGACCCCCATGCCTTCATGATAAAGGCCGACCGGCAATACCAGCTTGATCACCGAACCAAGTATTGACTCCGCCCAGGAGACAAACCAGATCAGAATATAGAGCGTAACCGCCACGGGCAGGACTGCCGCCAACCCGGTGAAGAACGTCTTGCTCAGGCCTTTCATTTCGTGCATCTCCTCGTTGTCTACACGGCAGTGAGTGTATACCGGCGCAAGCGGACGCGGATTGACAATTGTCCCAAGTGGTCGGTATTTAGCTGCAAGAATTCACGCTTCGGCTTCGCACCTTGATCCGTCCGTCCGCCGCATTAGGGCGCCAGTCGGATGTTGCCAGCCCGTGGAACATCGGGGCGGGTTTGGGGCGTATAACCAATAGATAGCAGTGTACTTGCTTCATTCGAGGTAGGTCTGTGCAACCCCACGAATCGAACGCTGGCGGCACCGTCCTAGACAGCGTCAAACAACTTTTGGAAGGCCTGCGCCGGACCACCGAAGGGGAAATCCTCTACGGTTTGATGGATCGTGCGCTGCGGCGTTACGTAGGAAGGGACGGGGGAATAGAACAGGCTTTTATTACCTTTCTCGGCCGGGTGCTCGACAATTATATTAGCAAGCCGATGAACGATCCGGTAACACGGATCAAGGCGCGCGTGTTGCGACAACGCCTGGCTGCCTACCTGCCTTCAGCAACCGCGGATGATGCCGGCAAGGATATCGCTGCGAGCGCAGGCCCAACGCAACAACAGGAGATCAAGGCGCAAGCGACGCCACCTGAGGTGGCTGAACCGGAGGAGGCGGCCGCTGACGGCGGCGAAATCCTGCCCGGCGAAGCGGACCTAGCGCAAATCGATGCGACTAACACGGACGATTCAACGGCAACGGGTGAGGCGAATGACATTGAGGCGCTGCAAGTGCAATTGGCGCGCAATGTTGCGGACACGCTCGCGCGCAGCAGGGAGTTTGACAATATTCTTAGAACGAGCATAGCGAACATCAAACAGTCGAGCGGAGACGTCGACGACCTGAGGAAACTTCTGGTCGATGGGCTGGGAGATCTGCTTCAAAGCCAGAGCTCGCTCGACAAAAATCTGCACGCCACCACCCGCTATCTCAATGTAATACACGATGACAGACGTCGCCTGGTCAATGCCCTAGACAAGGCACAACGCTACAGCCTGACGGATGAGCTTACCGGCTTGCCCAATCGGGCGGCATTTCTGCGTCAGCTGGAGAGCGAGGTCGGCCGAGCGCGTCGCTATGGATTTTCCTTGGCGCTGGCGCTTATCGATTTAGACCAACTCGGAGAGATAAATGCCCGCTACGGTCGGGACGCTGGCGACGCAGTGCTGAATTTCTACAGCCGCGAAGTCATGTCGCAGTTCCGCAGCTACGATATGGTTGCGCGCTACGGCAACGATGAATTTGCTGTGCTCTTTCCCAATACTCAGCGGGAGGGGGCCGCATGCGCTTTGGAGAAGGCTCAAAGGCGTGCGCATAACATCAGTATCAGCCACTGCGGGCAATCACTGGCCCTGCCAAGCTTTTCCAGTGTATTGACGGTGTATGCGCCGGGCGACAAGCCCGCAAGCCTGCTGAAACGTGTGGACGAAGCCCTAGGGAACGCCAAAGCCAGAGGTCCTGGACAGTCCGTAGTTGCCCTGCCGACGGGCTAGAACGGGCTTTTTATCCGCTGGGCCCCCGGGTTTTTGGCCCTTTCCGGGCACTACACCGGTCACCTGCTCCACTGTGGTGTTGTTCAGCCACGCTATCTTATTGTATTATCTACGTCCTTTTCGTTATCAAAAGGCCATCTTCCTTTTCTGCCCGACTCAAAGCCCCACACCTGAGAAACAGAGGGGGGTTCAGCTTGACCGCCATCGCATTCCGACCCGATAAGACCGAACTGATCCGCAAGGTGCTGGCGCTCGCCCATACGCTGCGCCTGTCAGCTGAAGGCGTTGCCCTAAGTGACCAGTTGGAACGCGGAAACCGTGAGCGCGCGTCCATTCACGACTCGGTGGAGCGGGCCTTCCTGGCCTTTGCCTATACGCTGCTTCACCAGTACACGAAAAACTCGAAGAGCGATCCCGCTACCCGGGTTCGGGCCATTCTGATCCAGCAGCGCATCGCGCCATTTCTGGAGCGCGGAGAGGTTGCAATTGATCCCGATAACGGTGGCGACCGAGAGCCCGATCTGGAGCGTTCCTGGTTATCTCCCACGTTTGAACAGCATATTGCGTCGGTTCTCTGGTCGGTCAGGAATCTGACGCCGCTACCGCCGGCACAGAAGAACACAGCGACCCGGCAGGACGCCGCGCGACCGGCAGCGCGCGGCACGAACAACGGGCCCGAGGCGCCCCGTGCCGGCACGGATCGCGTGTCCGCTGAACTTGACAGTCTCGCCACTGAACTTGGCGCCGAACTCAAAAAGGCAGCGGCTGAGAGTCTCGATTTTGTGGCGCATATTAAGACTGCGAGTCTGGCTCTGCTGCGGGCCGAAGGCGAAGAGGAAGTGAAGCTATTGCGCGACATCCTCGTCGGAACTGCGGACGAACTGATACAAGGCCACGCTTCCCTGCAGGCACGTCTGCGCGGCGCGAGCGACATTTTGGGCAAGGTACGGGAAATTGGCGATACGTTGCGCTCCGAATCCGATCAGGAACGTGCGATCTCGTTGACAGATGCGCTCACTGGAATTCCTAATCGAGCGGCCTTCATGCGAAGGCTTGTTGCCGAAACCGGACGCGCACAGCGCCATGGGTACCCTCTAGCATTGGCGATACTTGATCCCGACCGCCTCGAGGACATCGGAAGGGCAGACGGAGGCGGCGCCACCGATGAGGTGATGCGCTGCTACGCGCGCAATATCCTGGGACATTTCCGCGCCTACGATATGGTGGCGCGCTACGGCAAAGGCGAATTTGCCGTATTGCTGCCCAATACGGGCCCGGAACAGGCTGTGTCGGCGCTGCATAAGGCCAGGCACCGGGTAAGCAGCACCTTCTACCTCACCCACGGGAAACGCCTGCAGGCACCGACCTTTTCCTCTGGCCTGGCCTGGTATGTTGCTGGCGAGCGGCCGTGGAATCTGCTTGAAAGGGCCGGTCAGGCGCTGCACCGCGCCAAGAGATCGGGCACCGGCCGGATTGAAGCCGGGACAAAGTAACAGGCGCGCTGCCGAAATCGCTTAGATTGGTTGGCTTGAGAAACCACGACTTTTTTCGGGCTTGGCGTGGTACTCACGGCTTCTTGGCAAACTCTCCGGTGGTTTTGGCGGCCTCAGATAAGGCCTGTCGAAAATCGAGTTCGGGAAGCGTTAGTAATTAACGCGACGCATGGTGAGCGCGCAGCGAATCACTAATGCGCCGCCTGCCTTACCGGACCCAGCGCAGCCCATGACTCTCCCGGCAGAACCTGCGTGCCCTGAATGGCAACGGCGCGCAACTCAAGCGGCGATATTCCCAGTGATTGCAGAATGGTTGGCGCCACTTGTGTCGTGGAAACAGGCGCGTCAATGCTTGCGCCTGCGTGGCGCAGTGCAGGATTGTAGACCAACAGTGCGACGTGGGTATCGTCCGCGAGAAAACCTCCGTGTTCCATCTTCTTTTGCGAACCAGCCTTGGCATAAATTGTGCCCGGCTTGGGAACGATGACCAGATCCGGCGAACGTGAGTCAACGGTCGGTGCCGGAAAATATCGCGTCAGGAACGTTCCATAAAGCACACGCTCAATTCCCAACCGGTTCTGTGCCTGCTCCAAGGCGTGCGCAACTGTCGCTGTCTCAGTCTGGTCTCGCAACCAGATAAGGGCCCCATGGTCGGATGTGATCCATGCAAGCGCGCCTGGCGCCGCAGCGGAAATGGTCGAAGCTAGTTTACGTCTATCGACATGCCTCAAGAGGTGAGGGTCGATCGGGCCGTTGCCATGCTTTGCCGTTACGATAATCAGCGTAGCAGAGAGTAATTTGTGTGTGTGCAAGGCAGCCACGATCTTGCCGAGCTCGGCATCGACGCCCGACAGCGCGGCAACCAATGGCGCCGTGAAATCGCCCTGCGCGTCGGCATAGCCGGAAAGTTTCTGCGCGACGTTGAGCGTTTGCAGGTTGAGCCCGAATACCGTTGGTACTGGTGCCTTCTTGCGTCCATCGTGGCTGAAACCGCTGATCTCGTTAATGACAGCTTGCACCTTGCTGGCATCGTATCTTTCCGTGCGTGATATTGATGCGGTGATTTTTCCTCGACCGCGGTCGGCAGGAGAATTGAAATTAGAGCCGATCTCCGGAGTATAGAGATCTTCGACTCCGCGCCCGCTCGGACCATTGAGAATTTCGTATACCGGGTGCTTGTCGATCCAGGCAGTGTAACCGGCATGCCGACGCACCACCTCGAACACGGTGTTGACGCGCAGATAGGAATGCGGAAACACCGGATGGCATCCTTTCGGGTCGCGCGGCAGGCGTCTTGCGTCAAGCAGCGGATCCCCAGCGCGCTCGTTGAGTGCATCGGCCGACTCGTCGTAGACGACGACCGTCCCCACCCGATGACAATGGCTATTTGCCGGCGACAAATGCCGGTCGTAACTTACGTCATAGTAAACACCGGTCGCGGCTGGCGTACCGCCAGTAAACAGCGCCAGCAGCCCGGGAAAGGAATCAGCCGGACTCGGTGTGTTGGCGTGGGTGTACTCGACGCCGTTCCGCGCGAGCCACGCCATGGTCGATTCCGGGGCTAGCTTTTCGAACTTGCGCACATCCACGGCATGCAGCCCGTCGACACTTACCACAAGCACATGGCGGATATGGCTACCCGACCCTGTGGAGGCCCCGGTAAAAATTGGCAATAGCATCGTCAGCAGCGCGATAGCCGCCCGTTGCGTGACTTTTTTCATGCCTATCTTGGTTCGGTTGCCGCGCGCTGGATGCCGCTAGGATTCGGTCTGATAGATGTGCACCCACATTTCGAAAGACAGCTCTTGACCGGCCAGATTGGCCGGCGGCGCCGGGTAAGCCGCATCAAGGACCGCTTGGCGCGCAGCAAGGTCGATCATCTCGTAACCGCTGGAAGTCTTTATGGTCACGCCGCTTATGCGCCCGTCGCGATAGACAAAGGACATCTGCACGCGACCGGACAGGTGCGCGACTCGGGCAGCGTAGGGGTCGTGCGCTGCCGCCTGGATAGCCGCACGAATCAGGCTGCGGAATGACGCCTGGACTTCTGGCGCAACATTCGTGGTAACCACCTGTTGCGGCGCGCTCGGCGCAACAGGAGTGGGGGCGGGCGGCTGGACGGGCGCGGCCGCCGCTACGGCGGGCACCGGCACCGGTTTCGGTTCAACTTTATGCGGTTCCGGTGGCGCATGATGCACCTGCGCTGGAGCTGGCCGATGCAGCCTGGGCGGCGCTGCGTCGGTCGTGGATGTGAGCGTGAGTGCGACCGTGTTATTGACCGGGGGCTCCGTAGCAGCATGCGCAATCACGAATATGACTGACCCCAGAAACACCGCTTCCAGCAGGAAGGCCAGCATCGCGGCTCGCGACAGAGGCATCGGATTGGGTGTCAGGACGGCAGCCATAAGCGAACCCTATTGATTTTCCTTCGCGGCCAGCCCGATATGCACAACACCTGCACTGCGACAGGCGTCCATGACATTGATCAGGCTCTGCAGGGAGGTCTGTTGCGCACCTTCGATGGTAACGATGGTGTGCGCCGCGTCACCATTCTTCAGGGACGCAGTCAATTGTGCGGCGGTGAGGATCTGGCCAGCAACGGTGATGGTGCCGCGGGAATCGAGTGCCACCACGACTTTGGGTTGTGGCAGGGAGGTGGCAGTCGAACTTTTCGGAAGGTTGGAGCTGAGTCCGGTCGCGGGAATCATGTGCAGCGTGATCATGATGAAGAAGACCAGCAAAAAAAACATGATGTCGATCATCGGAATGATTTCGATGCGCGCCTTCTTGCGTTCGAAGTAACGCATGTCCACGGTTATATCTCGCCCGCCCGGATGGCGCGCGGGCCGAGTACCCGAGTGCGCCCCTGGTTGTCCATATGCGTCGGGGTACGATAATGCGGATACATGCGGTTGATAAGCATGACCTTGATGGTTTCCATCTGATGCATGATCACGCGCACACGGTTGCTGAGCCCATTGAAAAGCACGAGACCGATAATTGCCACAAACAATCCGGATGCAGTTGCCAGCAATGCCTCGGCCACACCGCCGGTCACCTTAGTCGACATATTGCTGGGATCGGACAATACCTGAAAGGCGCTGAACATGCCAATGATCGTACCAAGCAGTCCGAGCAGGGGAGCCAGGGTAACGATGGTGTCGAGTACCCAGAGGTAACGGTCTACGCGCGGTGCTTCGCGCATAATAGCTTCCTCGATCTTGTCGGAGAGGCGATCAAAATCATGATCCAGATCGTGCTTGAGTGTCGCGCTGAGTACCTGCGCTGGTGGCAGGCCTTTGCAGCTTTCGGCGAAGTCGTGCAGCTGCTGGCCTTCGACCCTGGCCACCGGATCGAGCTTAGTCATGATGCGTTCGCCCGCCGTAAGTGCGCGCTTGAGATACCAGGCACGTTCAAGCGCGATGGTCAAGGCAATGAAAAGCAGTGCCGCCATCAGGTAGATAATTCCACCTGTCGAATTTGCCACTCGAATGAAGGTATCGAGATTCATTGGTCGTTCCTCTTATAGAGACACCGTTTGCGGTTTAGCATCCTGCCTTTGCACTTTTTGTTCGGATTCGCGCTGCCTGCGGACTTAGGGGTTTCGCCGTAGACTGCCAGGTGTTTCCCGATGAACACATCGGCTGCCCTGCTCGATCGCGTCGGTCTGTCAGCACCTTCACGACTCGAACAGGGCATGGCCTCTCAGCGATGCTTAGAAGCTCGCCGCCAGTGTCAGCTCGTAGTTGCGCCCTGGAAGGGTCCAGTAAAGCGGAGTGTTGGCGCCTCCCGTGTAACCGGCAAGAGCGTAAATGTCTGTCTTGTTCGCCAGGTTGTTTACCAGGAATCCGACCTTCGCATCCTTCAGCGCCCCCATGTTGCTCATCTTGTAGTTGAGCGCTAAGTTGGCGACCGAGTAACTGGACAACGGCTGGGTTTCGCCGGTGTCGCCGTAACGCGAGCCCACGTACTTGTCGAGCAACGAGGCGTAATACGATCCGCTGTTGTAGATCACCCCAGCTGCACCCGTGGTTTTCGGGGCATTCGGCAACGTCAGATTCGTGGTCTTTTCCTTGGCACTGTTGTACGACAGATTGCCGTAGAGGCTGAATCCTTGGCCAACGTAGTAGGTCGCCTCGCCTTCCGCACCTTGATAGATTGCACCGCCCTCGTTGAAGAAGATTGTGGTACCGGCAATGGTGCGGCTGGCAATCTTGTTGTTGAAGTCGATGTAATACAAATCTCCGGACGTTGTCAGGCGATCGCTCTTCCACGTCGTGCCGAGCTGGGTGTTGGTCGTCTGTTCCGGATTAACCGAGCTTGCCGCGGGATTCGTGGTATAGAAGATATTCAGGTTTGGCGCCAGAAAACCTTCCGCCACCTGGGCATAGGTCGCCCAGTTGCGATTGATAGTGTAATGGGCAGTGAGCGCGGGAAGCGCCTTGGTCCAACTCTGTGAGTAATCGAGCGGGCCGCCAGATCCCTGATTGACGTTGGCATTGATGCTGCGGCGGAAATAGCTGTACTTCAAGCCGGGTGTCAGCGTCAGGGCGTCGGTAATTTTCCAAGCGTACTCGACGTAGGGTTGCATGGTAAGCAGGGTGTCGTACATGTCGCGGTCGGTAGCAGTCGCATTCGGCGGATTTAGGGCGCCGCCGTTGGAAGCGTCAATCTCATATTGCCAACGTGTGTTACGCTGATTGTCCAGCCACATGCCGTACTTCAGATCACCCGATCCCAAAGCCTGCGTCAGGCGAAGTATGTCGCCGCCGGAACGGTAGATCATCGCCATCTTTTGGCCTGGCACGTCGCTTGGCGAATAAAAGGTCCCGTTGGGTGTTTCGCCGTTTGGATCCTCGCCGTTGAATCCATGATGATTGTAGCCGTACGTGTAGAGCTTGTTGTCTAGCTTCACACTACCCAGGTTGGAGGCCAGACCGATATATTCGAAATCGGATTTAATATCGTCGTAGTTGTATCCGTAATAGGCCTGGCTTGAAGGATTGGCATTCAGCGCGAACGTCGGTCCGTACTGGTTTATCTGCGCCTGTGTCGCACCGATAGAAGTGTTCTGATGCAGATCCTGCTGCATTGCCACTACGCTCAACACACTGCTGTCACTTATGGGTTTGAGCAGTTTGAAAAACCAGTTGTTGCGTTTCTGGCTTGCGTAATTGAGATAGCCGTTCGAATCCACCTGTTTGTAATCCATGAAAGCGGTGGCGTCGTTCTGATTCTTCGGCGCGCCGGAATCGTACTCCAGTCCCTCGATCGTGGTATTGAAGCTTCCTATCGTCAGGTAGGGAGTTAAAGCGTTGTTCGCCAGCGGCTCCTTGGATGTCAGGGCAATGGTTCCCCCGAAGGTGGCGTAACCGATGTTGCTGGCGTTGCCCGGTCCGCGCTTCACGTTGATCCCGCCGATGTCCTGTGGCATGAAGTAAGAAGTGGAGTGATGCGTGAAATCATTCGAATCGCCCCAGGGGATGCCGTCGAATGTCACGTTGTACTGGCCGTCCTGGAAACCGCGCATAGACAGACCTTGCGACTCCATCAGGCCGGGTCCGTTCGGATCCACATCCACGACGCTGGGAGAAATCTGCACTATATCCGTGTAGTTGGCGGTGGCCGCAACATTTTGCTGGATGTACTGCTGACTGATGTCAGATTGCGGCTCGGTCGCGCTGAGGGGCGCCTGAGTCGGTGCCTGATAAGGTGCTGATGCCTGGTCATTCGAAATGCCGCTGCCGGTAACCTGGATCGTGCCCAGGTTCACCGGGTCCTGCGCCAGCGCCGCTCTACCGCCAGCGACAAAGATAGTTCCCAAAATCAGACGGGTAAGAAGCTTAACCGTAAAGCCGGGCGTGTTGCTCATGAACAATGTTCTCCCACAGTTTTCGTGTAATTCTTTTCGTGATTCGCCCGACTCTTAAGCAGCAGTACGGAGACATCACAGTCACCAGACGTGCGTGATGACGTCGGCAAATTCAAAGCGGGCTGGAGTGTAGGCGACTAGTGTGAAAGCCATGTGAAATTTTGGTTACGGATGGGCGAGAGTTTTGGCCGTGGCGTCGGTCGGATAAAACGGCGGTGAATTGGGTCGCGGCGCGACCCAGATGCCGCCATTCAGGCATCTTGGCTGCAAGCCCCGCGCTAGGCGCGCAGCGCGTCGCGAAAATCGAGCTGCTCTTTCAATAAAGAAGGGTTTGTGTCAGTCAGGCACTGCGCGGGACTCAGGACAACTGGCGCAAGGTAGGCAAAGGTGGTCGGGAAAAGACGAAACGGGTACCCCACAGGCCAAAAGCACCCACGCCGATTCCGCCGGCGACAAAGCCGGCGACCCACAACCATGCATCCAGACGGTAGTGAAGGTGAAACAGGTGCTTGGCCATGAAATATCCAGCGGCCGTGGCGGCAAACGCGGCCAGCAGACCAGCGAGAACGCCGAGCACGACGAATTCCGCCGCCAAACCCTGCAACAGCTGGCGCCGGCTTGCACCCAGGGTGCGTAGCAGCCCGGTCTCGTGCAGACGCTCGTCTTGTGTCGCCTGAATGGCGGCGTACAGCACGGTTAGGCCCGCAAGAAGCGTGAAAAGAAAGACATATTCAACCGAAAGGTCCACGCGCTGCATAATGCTTCTTACTTTTGCCATGAGCGCTGCCACGTCAATCACCGTCAGATTGGGAAACGTCTGCACTAGCCGGCTAAGCAGTCCGCGCGCCGTAGGGGAAAGATGAAAACTCGTGACGTAGGTTGCCGGATAGGTTTCCAGCAACCCGGGAGGGGTGATGACAAAAAAATTCACGCGGAATGAATCCCATTCGACGCTGCGCAGGCTCGCGACCCGCACCGTGATATCACGATCGGCAATCCGATAGCTGAGCGTGTCACCGAGTTTTATGTTAAGCGTGTTGGCCAGCCCCTTTTCCACCGAAACTAGCGGTTGGCCATACTGCGCCTTGGTCCACCAGCTTCCGGAAACGATGCGGTTATCTAACTGAGGCTGTGCCGCCCAGGAAAGATTGAACTCCCGTTCAACCAAGTGTTGCGCGCGCTCGTCCTGATAGTCGGCCGCATGCACTGCGCGCCCGTTAATGGCGATCAAGCGACCGCGTACCATAGGATAAAGCACCGTGTGCGCCAGGCCATTGTCGGCAAAAAAATGTTGCAACGGCTGCACCTGATCCGGTTGCACATTGATGACGAATTGATTGGGCGCATCTGGCGGCAAGCTGCGCTCCCAGGCTGAAAGGAGATCACCACGCACCAACGAAAGAAGGAGAAGCACCATTATGCCGATTCCGCACGCCACGACCTGCGCGACGCTGGCTCCGGCGCGTCGAGAAATGTTACTAAGACCAAAGCGCCAGGAAACTCCTACCCGTCCACGCAGCGCGCTGAGTCCGCGTACCAGAACAAAGGCCATGGCCGCCAGGACCGCCGCGGTTGATGTCGCTCCCGCAAGCAGGTAGGCCGTGAGACGTACATCGCGCGCCTGCCAGAACATGAGTGCCGCAACAACGACGATTGCAGTCACGTACACCGTGATGCTGCGTCCAGCCAGTGGACCAAGGTCGCGCCGCAAAACACGCGCTGGCGGCACGTCCTTTAGCTGCAGAATCGGCGGCAATCCAAAGCCGAAAAGCGTCGCCAACCCAATGGAAACACCTGTAATAACGGGAAAGGCCGAGGGTGCGGGCAGAGGGCCGGACACTACGCCCGATAGAAGATAGGCAAGAACCTCTTGGGAAAAATACCCGATTACACAACCTGCAAAGCTCACTGCTAGACCGAACCACAGCATCTGCAGCAAATAAAGGCGCGCCACGAGCGACGGGGTGGCGCCAAAGCAGCGCATTACGGCCGTGCCGTCCATATGACGGCGGGCATAGCGTCTCGTTGCGGTGGCGACTGCCACGCCAGCAAGCACGACGCTGACAAGCGCCGCGAGGCTCAGGAACCTTTCCGCGCGATCGAGGGCGGCACGAAGTTCGGGTCGCGCGTCGCGCACGTCCTGCAGCCGTTCACCGGGTTGCAGCTGTGGCTTAAGCCACTGGCGGAAGTTCGCGAGCGCTGGTGATGAACCGGCGACAAGCAGGCGGTACGTGATGCGGCTGCCGGGGCCGATCAGCTGTGTTTGAGCAACATCCTTCAGATTCATGAGAAGGCGCGGGGCAATGCTGAACATATCTCCACCTCGATCGGGCTCGTAGCTCAGCACTTTGGCGACGGTCAGTTTCGAGGCACCCAGCATGATCTCATCCCCAACGCGCAAGCCAAGCGGCGCCAGTGCACGCGGCTCGAGCCATGCGGTCCCCGGCGCTGGAACACTGTGCGCCGGCGATTCACTGCCGTATGGAATATCAGAGATACGCAGAGTCCCGCGCAGCGGGTAGCCTGCTGCGACAGCTTTGATTTCAAGCAGCTCGGTCTTGTCGCCGGCCAGCGCGACGCTCGGGAAGGAAACGGTGGCCGTAGTCTTCAGCCCTAGGGCGTCGGCTTGACGCGCAATGCGCTTGTCGATTGGCCCCGAAGATACGACTACAAGATCCGCGCCGAGCAGCTCCGAAGCTTGGCGCTCCATTACTTGATGGATCCGGTCGGTAAAGAATGCCACCGAAGTCATGCTCGCCACGGCGATGACCAGCGCGAAAGCTAGCACCCGCAGCTCGCCTGAACGCCAGTCGCGCTGCAGAGAAAGCATGGAAAGGCGCAAGGTGTTCATGGGCGCTTTCCGATTACCGCCACCTCGTCCTGTTTGCCGCCTTGGGCCGAGTCGAACAGTCGACCGGCATCCAAATGGAGGTGGCGTCCGCAATGGGCCGCGAGCGCCTCGTCATGAGTGACCAAAATCAGCGTCGTTGCGCGTTCACGATTAAGCGAAAAAATGAGCTCGATGACGCGTTCGCCGGTTGCCTGATCGAGATTGCCGGTCGGCTCGTCAGCAAACAGCACTTTGGGTCGCGACGCGAACGCCCGTGCAATTGCAACCCGCTGCTGCTCGCCGCCGGAAAGCTGGTTGGGGTAGTGGCGCAGGCGCCTTTCCAGCCCAACGCGTGCCAACACCTCGCGCGCCGCCTGCTCCGCCGCCGCCTGACCGGCAAGTTCCAGCGGCAACACGACGTTTTCCAGGGCGCTAAGGTTGGCCAGCAATTGAAAGGACTGGAAAACGAAGCCGACCCGCCCGGAGCGAAGGCGCGCGCGGCCGTCCTCATCCAGAGTAGAGAGGTCGACACCATCCAGCCACACGCGCCCGGAACTTGGTGTATCCAGACCGGCAAGCAGGCCGAGCAAGGTCGATTTTCCGGAACCCGATGCGCCGACAATGGCACACGCCTCGCCCGCGGAAACCGCGAGATCGACCTCTTCAAGCAGGGTCAGCGTTCCCTCCGGACTCGGCAGCCGTTTGGTCAGTTTTTGCGCCTGTACCATGTACATGATGTAATTCCGTGAATGAGAAAACGATTCCTGTTATTGACCCTGCTCCTGTTCGCCGCTCCTGCTCCGGCAGCATTACGCACCATCCTAGTCCTTGGCGATAGTCTTAGCGCCGGCTATGGCATTGAGCTGCGCGCGGACTGGGTATCGCTGCTGCAGAAAAGGCTTGAACGTCAAGGCTATCCCTACCGCGTAATCAATGCCAGCATCAGTGGCGACACGACCAGCAGCGGGCGTGAACGATTACCTGCTGCGCTGGACAGACATCGGCCGGAGATCGTGATTATAGAGCTCGGCGCGAACGATGGATTGCGTGGCCTGGCACTGTCGCAGATGCGCGCTAATCTTGCCGCCATGATCTCCACCGCGCGCCGTCACGGTGCGCGCGTGTTGCTGGTGGGAATGTACCTGCCACCGAATTACGGCAAACCGTATACGGAAAAGTTTCACCAGATCTTTCGCGATCTCGCCCGCGAGTACAAGCTACCACTGGTTCCTTTCCTGCTAGCAGGTGTTGCGCTAAAACCGGACCTTATGCAATCGGATGGTCTGCATCCGCGGGCTCCGGCGGAACCTCGCGTCCTAGACAACGTCTGGCGCGAACTTCAACCGATGCTGCTCGCCCCAGGCGCGGCTCGCAAACGCCTGTCCGCGCGCAAGTAAGCAGGTTTGCCGATCGTTTCGCCTAGCGCGACATTAGTTCTGCCGGCAGCGCTTCCATGTACACCTGCGCGTCAACATATGGATGCGGGTGACATTTAAAGTAGTGGCGCAACACGCCGAGCGGGAGCATGCGCGGAATGCGGCCCTGTCGGTAGTTGTGTATCAAGGCAAGTAGCTCCTGCTTGGCGCTCACATCAAGATCGTTCTTTAGATAGCCCATAAGGTGCATCAATACGTTACTGTGCCCGGCGCGGGTCGCAGGCTGTTGCAGTGCATGCATGAATCCATGAATGTATTTTTCCCGCAAGACGGTGAGCTCGCTCCGGCCCGCCTGCGCTACCAACCGACCGAGAGCCCGATATTGCGATTGGCTGTGCGCCATCAGGCTGAGCTTGTGAGCGCTGTGGAAGCCTATGAGCTTCGCGGCTGTCAAGCGCGTCGTCACTAGTCGCTGCCAACGATGATAGGCAATCACGCGGTTGATGAAGTTTGCGCGCAACTCAGGATCGCCCAGCGCTCCCTCCTCTTCCGCGGGCACAAGCGAACATGTGGCCAGGAATGCTGCGGCGTATACTCCGCGTCCATTTTGCGCACCACCGGTACTGTGAATTGCTACACCCTGTAGCCCGCAGCTGGGTGAACCGCTCTTGAAGACATAACCGCTTATGTTCTTAGCGAGCTTGCGCGCCATACGACGCGCATAGACCGAAAGTCTGTCAGTGACATCCAGTGTCGGGTCGTACACACCGACCGCGCGCGGCGGCTTTGAAGTGCCAACAAGCTGTATAGGCATGCGAGGCACGCCAAGACCTATCCCGACTTCCGGGCATACCGGAACGAAATCGAAATACCGCCCCATAGTCCTAACTAGGTAAGAGTCGAATTTGTCCCTGCCATCAAAGCGCACCTTTTCTCCGAGCAGGCAACTACTGACGCCAATGCGGATCTTTTTTCTTCCGTCAAACGGGTCCACACCGGCCGACGGAAATCGGCCCCCGCGCGTGTGCGCCGCCACGCGCTTTTTCAGCGCTGTTTGGCGCGCGCGTACTGCCTTGGCCATTCGACGTCGACCCCCAATTTGTGCGCTGCATGCAGTGGCCAATATGGGTCACGCAGCAGTTCGCGTGCCAAAAGCACCGCGTCCGCAATACCGGTTGCCACGATCTGTTCGGCTTGAAAAGGCTCGGTGATGAGGCCAACGGCACCCGTCGCGATACCGACCTCGCGCCGCAGCGCCATCGCGAATGGCGCCTGATACCCCGGACCTGCGGGAACGGAGGCGTCGGAGATCAAACCGCCACTGGAGCAATCGACCAGATCGACACCTGCGTCTTTCAATTGACGCGCCAACTCGATCGACTGCTCGAGTTCCCATCCACCTTCAGACCAGTCGGTAGCCGATATACGAACAAAGAGTGGCAGCTCCGCCGGCAGCGTGTCCCGCACTGCTCGCGCCACACGCAGCGGCAAACGCATGCGGTTCTCAAGGCTGCCACCGTACGCGTCGTCGCGTCGGTTGCTGAGCGGCGAAAGGAACTCGTGCAGCAAGTAGCCGTGCGCCATGTGCAGCTCAATCACCTCAAAGCCAGCGGCCAGACTGCGTTGCGCCGCGGCAACGAATTCATCGACCACGCGGTCGATCTCAACAAGATCGAGTGCTCGCGGCATGAGCGATCTTGGCGTAAACGGCACTGCACTTGGCGCGAGCGGCTGCCAGCCACCCTGCGCCAAACCCACCGGTCCACCGCCATGCCATGGCATGTCGGTTGAAGCCTTGCGGCCCGCATGGGCCAGCTGAATGCCGGCGACAGCGCCATGTTCACGCAGGAAGCGCGTTACCGGCACCAGCGCCTCGGCATGAGCATCAGACCAAATACCGAGATCCTGTGGCGAAATTCGCCCAGCGGCGCTTACGGCTGTAGCCTCGGCCAGCACTAAGGATGCGCCGCCAATCGCGCGACTCCCAAGATGCACAAGGTGCCAGGAAGTTGCCAAACCGTCGCGGGCTGAATACTGGCACATGGGGGAAACAAAAACGCGGTTTTTGAACTCCAGGCTGCGCAGCCTGAAAGGCGAAAATAGCTGGCTCATCCGGCGAACTCCAATTCAATGTGTGAAACCGCTCAGGCTTTGTGACCAAGTCGGAATTTCACCAGTTTTTGCGCACACGCACAACGCCGCCTTCCGGCCAGCATAGATATGCTTCTTCTAGCAATGCTCCCACACGCATCATTGCTGCAGCTGACGCGAGTGGGATCGCGCCGCTTACTAACCACCCGGCAATTCCTTGAGGTGCGCACACACTCGGCTATGGCGTAGAATTGCGCACAAGTTCTGCAGCCTATCGGATAAATGAACGCGAAATCACAAGCACGGCTATCAACGTTGCGCGAATACATCTTGTGGGGTGAGCGCTGCCTCGATGACGCAAACCTCGTGTTCGGGCATGGCACAGACAACGCGCTGGACGAAGCGGCCTGGCTTGCCGGAAGCGCCATCGGAATTGCGCCGCAGGAAGTCGATGCGCAACTGGATCGCACGCTTTCCCCGCCCGAACAGGCCGGCGTGCGCGCGCTAATCGAGGCGCGTATCGCGACCCGCAAGCCGGCTGCCTATTTGTTGCATGAAGCCTGGTTTGCCGGACTCCAGTTCTACGTTGACGAGCGCGTTATTGTTCCGCGCTCGCTCGTCGGCGAGTTCATTCTCGAGGAATTCCAGCCGTGGATCAAAAAAGATCGGGTTCGGGCAGCGCTGGATCTTTGCACAGGTAGCGGCTGCATTGCAGTGGCGCTGGCAAAAACATTCACTGCGGCGCGCGTCGACGCCGTGGACATCTCGCCCGATGCGCTCGAGGTCGCGCGTATTAATATCGCAAACCACCGATTGGAGGAGCGGGTACGCCTTCTTCGCTCCGATCTGTTTTCCTCGCTGACGAACGAGCGCTACGATCTTATCGTAACTAACCCGCCATACGTTGGCAGCGTAGAGTTCGATCACTTGCCGCCGGAATACCGGCACGAGCCGGCGATTGCACTTGCCTCGGGCAGTGATGGGCTGGATGCGGTAAGCCGCATTTTGGCGCAGGCACGAGACCACCTCACGCCCGGCGGCCTCCTTGTCGTCGAGGTTGGTAACAGCCGCGACGCGCTCGAAGCGCGCTACCCGAACGTGCCGTTTATGTGGCTCACCAACGCCACTGGCGATGAATGTGTGTTCCTCTTGGACGCACAGCAACTTGACGCGCAGCGTGCCGCATTCCGAGCCTAAAGACGGTTCCGGTAGAGCGAGTCAATGACATTGCTGCCGTCCGGCAAACCCTGCTTTCAGCGTCTTACCGGCTTCGCGCGGCATCTGAAAGCAAACCGAAAACTGGTGATTTCCCGAACAATGCACTCGGTTCATAATGCTTCCATGGTCGTAGGACCAGGCGTAATAGCCTCTCTTTGGACCACGCGCCGACGGACGATTCGGCGAGCGAACTTGGGCGCCGGGTGTTGCCCGGCAGTGGCGCGCTAAACCCATTGTTTTAGGAAAGACGAGTCCTGCAATCGCTCACGCTATGCAAGGTAACCGATACTGAGGAGGATCTATGTTCGAAGACTTCAAGAAATTCATTATGCGGGGAAATGTGGTGGACATGGCGGTGGGTATCATCATCGGCGCCGCTTTCGGCAGGATCGTGAGCTCTCTCGTGGCGGACGTCATGATGCCGCCTCTGGGCTTGCTCCTGGGGAACGTGGATTTTAGCGGGCTGTTTATCAATCTTGGCAACACCAAGTATCCGACCGTCGCGGCAGCCAAACTGGCCGGTGCACCGACTATCAATTACGGCTTGTTCATCAATTCGATGATCGACTTCATTATTGTTTCGGCAGCGGTTTTTATTGTGCTAAAGGGCGTCAATGCGCTGCACAAGAAAGAACAGGCGGCGCCCGCAAAGCCGTCTGCCGAGGCAGAGCTTCTAACCGAAATTCGCGACCTGCTAAAGAAAGCGAAGTAGACACACGCGGCTATGGCATCGGGCGACATAGCGATTCGCGCCGGTACATTTCTTCGATTTCCTTGGCATAGCGCTCCTCGATCTTTTGGCGACGGAGCTTGAGAGTCGGCGTGAGCAAGCCATTTTCAACCGTCCATGCCTCTTCGCTGCGCGCCAGATGATGAATCTTGGCGTAACCGGGGAAGGCTGTGAGCTGGTCATTGGCGCGCAGACACAGGGCACGTTCGTCTTTCTGTTTACTCACAACAAGCAAGCCGAGGTGACCACGGCCCTCGCCTACCACCATCACCTGCTCGAAAATCGGATCCAGCAGAATCGCCTGTTCCGCGTCGGCCGGCGGAACCTTTTCGCCGTTGCTCAGAACGATAATCTCCTTGGCACGTCCCGTGATGTAGATACGACCGCCTTCGATGCGCGCCAGATCTCCGGTATGCAGCCAACCGTCCTGGTCTATCATCGCCCCTGTAGCGGCCGGATTATTCCAGTATCCAAGCATGACTTCCGGCCCGCGCAGCAGCAGCTCACCACCATTGCGCGTTCTGATCTCGACCCCTGTCAGGGGCCTACCAACCGATTCAGGGTCGTTGTCGCCCATCCGGTTGCAGCATGCCACTGGAGAAAACTCAGTCAGGCCGTAGCCCTGCAAAATTGGCAAGCCCAGGCCGATGAATACGCGAGAAAGCTGTGGCGCAAGCGCGGCAGCACCTGAGACAATCACGCGCACGCATCCACCGAGGCGGCGGCGCAGCTTGCGCGCCACGAGCATATCAAGGAGCGGCCACAGCCATCTGTCCCCTGCCGTCATGCACCCGGCAAATCGCCGCCAGCCGACATCAACCGCCTTGTCGAACAACCGGCGCTTGAGTGACTTTGGCGGCAAGTCTTCCTGCAAGCGCGCGTAGATGCGTTCAAAAATGCGCGGCACGCAAACCAGGACCGTTGGACGCTGGGCGATTAGATCTGCCGATAATTCCGCAATGCCGCGGGCAAACGTGGTGTGGGCGCCGGCGCACACCGCCAAGTAATACCCCACCGTGCGCTCGAAGGTATGTGACAAAGGCAGGAAGGACAGAAAGCGATCGTTGTCGTCGACGACCGGCACGGCGTTGAGGCTAGCATCGACATTGCTCACGATGTTTCGGTGACTCAGCATCACGCCCTTAGGGCGTCCCGTCGTACCCGAGGTATAAACTAATGTGGCAAGGTCTGCGGCACGTGCCGGACCCGCATCCAGTAATTCGCCCTGCGCAGGCAGCCAGGCACTCATAGTTACCGCGCGCGGCTCCGCCGGCGGCAGTGCATTGAGGCACACTATGCGCTTGAGCCCCTGTATCTGATCGCCCAACCGCGACCAGAGCAGGCCGTCCTCGAGCAGCAGCAGGCGTGCCCCGGAATCGGTCAGAGACCAAGCCATATTTTCCGGCCGGTCATTGTAGTACAGCGGTACCACCACCAGACCCAAGCTGAGCGCCGCCTGGTCGAAAATCACCCACTCGATACGGTTACGCATGCAGATCGCTACGCGCTCCCCGAACTCGAGGCCTTCGCTGCGCAAAGCCGCGCGCCAACGTCCGATCTCGTGCGCGACCTGGCTCCAGGTCATGTCTTGCCATTGACCATCCTGCGGCACTTGTGTCGCGCCCGCAGGAAAAAGATACTGGCAATAGGCAGGTTTATCTGGTGAAGACTGCACGCGGGCCAGAAAAAGCTCCGGCAGCGTTGTCCGTTCGCTTATCGGGATGCGCATACTCAAGGGTGCATGATCGCCCGCCGCATCAGCAATCCGGCTTTGCCCCAGGCAGCATCCGGCGTAAATCGCGGTCCGTACTCCTGGGTGAGCCGGGCAAGACTGCTTGCGATGCCGGTTTCACCAAGGGCTTCGGCATAGCACATGGGTCCACCAAGATAGGGTGCAAAACCGGTTCCGAAGACCATGCCGGCGTCCACCGCGTCCGCGTCATCCACCACCGCTTCACGCAGACAGGCAACCGCCTCATTCAGCATGCGCAGTATCAGCCGTTCGGTTATCGGGGTGTCGCTGTGACCCTGAACGGATCGGCGCCGCGGTTTGCCGGATTTGTCATAAGCGTAGAAACCCTTTCCAGACTTCTTGCCGAGATTGCCTTTGGCCACAGTCTCGCGCAGACGCTCGGGTACCTCGATTCCGAGCGGTCCCGACAACATCTCAGCAACCGACAGGCAAATGTCCAAGCCAACTGTGTCGGCCAGCAGGACCGGTCCCATGGGCATGCCGAAGCGAGTTGCAGCCTGGTCGATTTCCTCGATCGGAACGCCCTCTTGCGCCAGGATCATCGCTTCTATGAGATACGGCATGAGCACGCGATTCACCAGGAATCCGGGGCTGCTCTTTACGTCCAGTGGCAGTCGCTCGATAGCCACCGTAAATGCCCGCGCGCGCTTCAGCACAGAGTCAGCGGTCTTCTCGCCGCGTACGATCTCGACCAACTGCATCTGCGCTACCGGATTGAAAAAGTGCAGGCCGACCAGACGCGAAGGATCCTTAAGCGCCTCCCCGAGGACCTCGAGCGGAATACTTGAAGTATTCGTGGCAAGTATGGTTTGCGGTCCGACAATTGCTTCGATGTTGCGCAACAGTTCCCGCTTGGCATCGGCCTTCTCGACAATCGCCTCGATCACGAGATCGGCACGCCGCAATCCGTTGCCTCCCAGATCCGGCATGAGGCGATCCATCGCCTCGCGCACGGCGTTCGGTTTCTTGAGTTTCTTGCCGTAAAAGCCAAAGGCCTTCTTTACCGCGCGCGCGAGCACGTCGGGCTGCTGATCCTGGAGGCTTACGCTGAAGCCCTTGAGTGCCGCCCAAATCGCGATATCGGCACCCATCACACCGGCCCCAACAACATGCACGTGTGAGATAGAGTGCGGCTCGCTGCGCCCACTACGCTTGAGTTCCTCCCCCATAAGGAAAATATGGACCAGGTTGCGGCTGGTACGGCTAACAAGCATTTCACCAAGTGACAACGCTTCCTGTTCCTGCGAGGCCTTGCGCAGCCAGAGATCAAGTGCTTTGAACGGCGCCGGATACTGGTCCGCATTCACCTTCTTACGCAGTTGGCGTTCGAACAGACGCATGACCGGCTTGCGTACAAACGACCAGCCGGGCACCCGCTTCCACCAGGTAGCACGCCGTGGCCGCGGGCGGCGCGAGATGAACGCGTGCGCAGCATGCAGCAGGTGTCGTTCGGGTACGGTTTCGTCAACCAGTCCCGTGGCGCGCGCCTGACGCGCACTGAGCGTCCGACCGCTAAGGATCATATCGAGCGCCGCCGCGTCACCGACGACTGGCGGAAGGCGAACAGTCCCGGCAAAACCAGGATGGATACCCAGCCGCACTTCGGGCAAACCTAGGCGTGTGCCTTCGTCCTCGCGTGCAATTCGGTAGGTGCAGGCCAGAGCCAGCTCCAGTCCGCCCCCCAGGCAGTTGCCGTGAATCACTGCGACACTTGGGAACGGCAGCTTGGCAAGCCGGTTGAATACGATCTGGCCAGCCCGAGCCAGCTCGGCAGCGCGCGCGGAATCGCTGATTTTCTGGAACTCGTAGACATCTGCCCCGACGATGAAACCGTTTGCTTTGGCCGACCGCAGGATGAGGCCCTTCAGCGGCCGGTTTTCGACTTGTCCAAGAATCTGGTCCAACTCCTGGAGCACAGCGGAGGAAAGCACATTGGCACTTTGGCCGGCAACGTCCAACGTGAGCACAACGGCGTCGCCAGTCTCTTCTGTCCGCCAATGACGCGTTTCGATATCAATGCCCATCAGTCCCCCCTTCAACGCGCACCAGCATGGCGCCGCCCTGTCCGCCGCCGATACAAAGAGTCGCAATACCCAACCCGCCGCCACGGCGGCGCATCGAACGCAAAAGATGCAGCACAATACGTGCCCCACTTGCTCCCACCGGATGACCGATGGCGACTGCACCGCCTTCCACGTTCATGTGCGCGGGATTCATGGCACCAACCGGTGCATCAAGATTGAGCTCGTCACGCGCATACTCCGCACTCGCCCATGCCGCCTGACAAGCCAGTACTTGGGCGGCGAAAGCCTCATTGAGCTCCATCTGCTGCAAATCCTCCATACGCAATTTGAATTGCGTCAGCAACTGCGCAACGGCGTGCACCGGACCGAGACCCATCTGGCTCGGCTCCACGCCCGCCCAAGCTTCGCCCAGCAATTCACCCAGCACTGGCAAACGATGGCGCTGCACTGCTGCCTCGCTCGCCAATAGCAACATTGCGGCTCCATCAGTGACCTGCGAGCTGTTGCCGGATGTCACCGATCCATACTTGCGGTCGAACACTGGCTTGAGCTTGGCCAGCTGATCCATGTCGGTGTCGCGGCGCAGACCGTTATCTTCGCGATAAAAGCGCCCGCGCGCGTCATACAAGGGTTCTATCTCGCTGTCCATCTTCCCCGATTCGTAGGCGGCAGCCAGGCGCTGATGACTGCTTAAGGCATAGGCGTCCTGTTCCTCGCGCGTGATGCCTAAGCGGTGTGCAACGATCTCTGCGGTCTGACCCATATTGAGCTTTACCAAGGGATCGGTCAGACCGAGCAGAAGCGTGTATACAGGGCTGAGATATGAAGGCTTGAATGCCGCTATTGCCCGCAGGCGCGCCAGCGGATTGCGCGAGCGCATGACACCGGCCAAGTAGCCGACCATTGCCGTGTTCCACTGTATCGGCGCGCGACTCATCGCCTCGGTTCCGCCGGCGAGGATCAAGTCTGCCTGCCCAAGAGCAATGCGCTCGCGCGCGCTCGCCAGAGCCTGCAAACCCGAAGCACAATTGCGCTGAACCGTAAAAGCGGGAACAGACTTACCGCAGCCCAGGCGCAATGCGATGATGCGCGCGATATTGGCTTCGTCGGGCGCGGGAATTACGCAGCCGACTATCACCTCGTCGATTTGGGTCGGAGCGAATGGTGCGCGCGCCAACACCGGTCGCGCGGCCGCCACCGCAAGATCGGCGGCACTGAATTCGTTCGCCTGCCCGCGCGCCTTGAGAAACGGCGTTCGCGCTCCGTCTACCACAAAAACCTTCACTTCCGACATATGCACCTCCTCAAACCGGTGGCAATACGGTCTACATGCCCGACCGCCATTGAATACCGCAAAGCACCTGCGGATTTGCCGTACTCATTTTCCAATTGCCATACCTAACCTCTTAATAGTCGCGACAAAACTGCCCGACAACACCGCTTTCCCTGATGTATCGTCGTTGGATGGTCTCACATGCGGACGCGCCCTTGCGAGATATCGCAGACTGCGGGGCGCCCCGAAGGCGCCGCGACCCTAATCCGGCACTCCCAGTGCACTGATCAATTGCGGTATCCAAGCGCCAAGCTCGCCGACACAGGCGATGACTTGCGGTCCGGGATTTTGACGGTGCCAGCTGAATATCGGCGCCTGTGGATCGCGATTGATCGCAACGACGACGGTGCTCGGGTTTATCCAACCCATATGCTGGGGCGCACCCGAGATGCCTAGGGCCAACAGCAGCGTGGGCGCGACTGCGATTCCGGTTTGACCTATCTGTCGACTGGCTGGCAGAAGCTTGAGCTCCTGGGTCACTTTGCGCGTCGCACCCACTTCCAGTGTGAGTCCCGTCATGCGCTTAAGCACTTCGCATAGAGGCACCACCAATTCCTTATATAGACGCTCATTTCCCACGCCGATACCGACGTCCACGATGAGTTTCGCCGTTGCCAGGCCACCCCCGCCCGCTTCAGCGCGTGCATGCCAGCGAGTAAGCGCCGAGGGACGCAACCGCACTTCCGGCAGGCTGGCGACCGGAATCGGATCAACGCTAGGCGGCGCCAGCATCTGCGCGGCATAACCCGGATTAACAATCAGCACTGCGGCCTGCGGCAGCTCGAAATCCGCCGCGTAGCCGTCGCACAGACAGGTAACCGTCCCGGCACTGATTGCACTCACATCATCGAATAAAGTTATACCAAGGCGAGCCGCGAGCGCCGCGCCCATTGCCCGATAGTCCGCCGTCACAAGCACCCGGCGCGGTGCACTGAGCAGTGCCGCAAGGACATGCGCCAGCGGCGCATCCAGAATCTCGCCGCGCACAGGCAACTGCCACAACCCGGCAAACCCGGCCTGTGGCAACAGATGGGAAACCGACGGAAACACCGTGTCCGCTGGATACCAAGCAAGGATTCCAAACTCTTCCCCAAGATCGCGTAACGCCTGAAGCGTGGGGCTTTGCCCAGCGCTTGCCAGCAAATCGGCCGGCACAATCCACAGGTTACGCCCTCCCAGACTGGCTTGCACAGAGCGCGTCGCGATTGTCGGATCGGGTGTGTGATGGCTGCCGAAATGCTGCTTTATCCAGGCAGCAAGCTCACTCGGCTCGTTGAAGCTCACCGGCAGGTCGGCCGCGGTGGTGGCAGCGACTGGTCGAACCGCCGTTGGTGGACAACGCGTGCTCACAGCTACGCTGGGAACCTCGCCTTGCAGCGCCGTCAACCAATCGCGAATGCTGTAACGCTCGCTGCGACCGTTCGACTTAAGATCCCAGACGAATCCGACACGGCGTTGCCGCGCTATGAAGAGCCGGTACCCGGCGGCGTTGTCGACCCATAGCCCGCGTCTGTTACTACCCAGCGCCGCCACGTCGTGAACCAAGTCCACGGCCAGGAGTCGCGCCATGTTGGCGATGTACCCCAGATCGCGCGCATTGGCCTGCGCCTGGCCAAAGGCCCAGCATCGTACTTGTGGCCAGGCGCGCCGGGCTTCGAGTGCGGCGGCCGCAATATCGAGTGCGCCTGATGGCATAACCAGGTGCAGCACTTCAGCGCCGGCGGCTTGCAATCGGCGCAGCCGATCTTCGATACCGCGCGGCGCGATCACCGCAACCTTGATACGCAGCAAAGAACAATGGTCTGACCATTGCAGAAGCCTGTCGAGAACCGCCAAGTCGGCTGAATTCCAGCCGGCCCAGCGAAGGCCGCGCTCGCCGAATTCGAACCGGCTGCGCAACACCACTGCCCATTCGCCTCCCAATTCGCCTGCTGCAAGCGGTCCTTCATTCTCGTCCTGCCGCATTGCAAGAGCGCACCGCGCAAGCGTCACGCTGGCATCAGCAGGGTGCGCTTCGCCGCGTTCGGCTTTCTCAAAACCCTGGCGTAGAACGCGCGCAAATTCCTGCACGTGCTGCGCTAGACTGGCCTCGGTCGTGCGCAGCCGCTGGATGTTCTCCCGGTCCACCGGATCTCCGTGCGACTCAAGCAACGATATGCGTTCGTGCAGGGCGGACCAGCTGTATAAGTCCGCCAGCCAGTCGACAACCGGGAACCAGCGCGTCTGCAGGTCCGGATCTTGCCACAGCCCCGATCCCAGCTTTGCCACACGCTCGCCAGCAAAGTCGCGAAACGCCTGCAGTGCGGCCTCCAGTTGCTCGTCTGCCACCGCCTGCACGCTGCCGGAGCGAAGCAGATTGGGAAAATCCTTGAGAACCAGAAACCGCTGAACCTCATTCGTACCCTCATAGATGTTCAGAATACGGATGTCACGCCGCCACTTTTCCAGCATGGCTTCGTGCGCCGATGAAAGAGGGCCATAAAGCATCTCAAGCCAACCGAGAATTCGATGTGCGCCCTCGGATGCCAGATATTTCGACAGCGCCGCCTCGATTCGGAAGTCGCCATGCTCGAGATCGGCACGATCCATCAGCCCGACTAGACGGGCAGCCAGTGTCTGCAAGCGGTCACATTCCGCCTGGGCCGCGGCATGCAGCGCTGGATCCTTGCGCCAGACGGCCAGGAATTCCTTTTTATGCAAAACGCGCTCGGCCAACGTGGCGCAACTCATGACCAGGCCGCCGCGCCCCACGCTCAGCGTTTCCAGGGCGTTCACCTGACCATGACCGACAAATCCGATGACTTGGTCGGCGCTTACGCGCACGCGATCGAGAGTGAGCTCGTTGGTAGGCGAGGCGCGCTGCCCGAGTTTGTTCTCGTTGGGACCAATACGCAGACCTTCGGAACGGCGTTCGAGCATGAATCCGGACTCACCAAGGTCGGTCTGGGCATAAAGACTGTAGCGATCTGCCACAGAGCCGTTGGTAATCCACATCTTGCTGCCGGATAGCTCCCAGTAGCGGTAATAGATCTTGCCATCCCTGCTGGACAGCGTACCGATGTCGTCATATGAATAGGTGTCATTGCCAACGCGAAGGCGACGCCGGCCGATATTGCTTGCCATATCCCAGGCATCGTCGTCGAGCGCGGCCAGGCCACCATCAGGCAAACGAAAAAAGGCGCGCCGCTCTGCAAACACCAGCCGCGCACCATCAAGAAGCACGCGCGCTTCGCTGCTGCCGGCCGGCTGGAAATGATAGAGACCTTGCTCGGCGGGCTTTGCCTCCACCTCGCGCAATACCGCGCGTGTCTGGATTCCTCCCGTGTCTGAGCCCGCCCCCGGTTCGGTCAGAGCGAAAGCGCTGATCTGCCCGCACCCCAGAAACTGGAGGAAGCGCTCGTGTGCGCGCTCGCGCGCATCCAAAGTCGCCTGCTCCGTAGTCAGCAGCGTGCGCGCCGCATCAAGCTGATCGCGACACTGCCGCAGGCGAACGCCAAGTGCATCGAGATCGCGGGTCTTGGCTGTTTCGACGGCCTGCTGCACTTGCACAAGAAAGTTGCGCACCAGATATTTAAGCGTCGAGCCGGAAAAAAGAAACATACGCTGAACATGCTTGCCCAACCGCTCCATCGAATCACGGAAACGCTTCGGCTCCGGACGATCCAACATAGCGATGAGCCCATCAAGACCATTGCGCAGAGCATGCCAGCCAATGACGTCGGCTAGACAAGCGCGGATTTCGCGGCGCAGGCGCGGCAGGTCCTTGTCCCACCCCAGAAGCACCGGCATTGTTCCAATGCTGGTGCTGGCCATGATGAGCAAACCCGTGGCGGTGTCTTTTTCCCCCATGCAAAGATTGGTCAACACCGAATACTGCGCCTTACTCCACCCCTTTCCGCCGAGAGTTTCCGGAATGATGGTCGCGAAGGCGTTGAAATCCCGCAACAACCTGATGTCACTGTCCGGCATGCCGTGGAGCGCGTCGATGTAGCGGCCGTATGGCTGGCCTTTGGTCGGACTGCGAAACCCGCTGCGCAACAGTCGCAGGACTTCGGCACGCGTGCGGCGCAGTGCCGGGTCGCGACGGTAATGTTCTGTAGTCAGCAACTGCTCGGGAGTCAACATGCGGCCGTTGACGAAGCTGCCTGTCTGGTAGACGAATTTCTTGTGCGCCTGCCATTGCAGCTGGCGGCTTGCGCGCCGCGCCTTGCGTTGCAAGGGCACAGCCTGCACCGCTGGCAGGCGACGCAGCTCTAATTTGTTTGCCGCAAATTGGGCGAGACCCAGCCTGGTGACATAGCCGAGGCCCAAGGCGGACACAGTCTGCGCAAGCACACGGGGTCCGAATTCAAAGTCTTCCGTTTCCAGTTCGCGCGCGCCCGGCCATTGGCTAAAAAGAATTGCATCGCGGTAGCGGGGCGCTAGAACGTCTTCCTCGGAATATCCCATGCCGCCGAAGATTTGGCCGGCAAGCCACGGCACGGCGTCCATCGAAGGACCCATGCACTGGCGAACCAGTGTCAAAACGCGGTCAGGTTCACGCTCGCACCAGTGAGCAATTAGACCAAGTATCGCATTTGCGTACTCGATGCCGGCTAGCATGTGCTTAACGGCACCGAACTTGGCGATGCTGTCACGGCCTTCGCTGTCCTGCAGCTCGCCTCGAAACTGAATGCGGTTAGCGGCGTATTCCACGGCGCGCCGCCGCAAAGCAGCTGCCTGGCCAAGCGCCAACGCAACGCTTAGTTGCGCCATTTCCGCCGTTGCGCCAAAACCTCCGAGACTGTCATCGACTTTTATGCGCACCGGCTGTGCGGCGTCCGCTCCAGCACCGTGTGCCACTACAGCGCCCGCTGTCACCTCATTGCCACGCCCATCGATAAGCTGTTGCGCCGCCGCCGGCAGCCAGCTGGAGAATCCGTCTTCCTCGCGCCATGCCGCTGCCGCCAGGGCAACATCGATTGCGCGACCACAGTAGCTTTCGGCGATATAGTGGCAGGCCGCGATCCAGGCGAGTGCAGGCGACCAGCCGGCCAGCCATTCCACAGCGCTAGCGGCGACCGGACGCGCAGCGGCGATCCAGCGCAGCAACGCATTTCTGTCAGCGTCGCTCCAGCTTACCGTGGCGAGCGCCTTGAGTTTGTCATCGGGAAAATCGAGTCTGAGCTGTTGCCATGCGCGCTCCCGCCGCAGCCGGGCATAAACAGCGCCGTCGAGCGTGCCTTCCTCATCCGGCAGCGCGCTCTGTGCCTGCTCCAGCAATGCACGTATTTCGGTTTCCATCCATCCGTAGGCGCGGCGCTTAAGCCAATTGCTGACGCGCAAATGAGTCGGACGGGACACGTCGCTGACCTGCATATTGGCCAGAAGTTTCTCCCAGGCACGCGGCCATTCCTCACCGACCATGGCTGGCCGGTCTTTGAGCGAGCGCGAGAGCTCTTGCCAGGAAACGCGTTCGCCTTCGGGGAGATGCAGCGGCCTTGCCGGCGCAAGTGCCAGTGTCGTCACTACTGCGGAATCAAACCCCTCGCGCCCGTCATCCGGTACTCGGTAGGCAAGCCGATGCGAACTGTTGCGATTCCAGTCGACCCCGGGGACTGTCACCCGGCATGACTCGCACTTGATGCAGTTCTCGTACTGGCTCGCCACACCGCCGAGCTTGCCCGCAAGACTGTAAACCTCCGCCGGGCACACGCTGCGCAACTCGCGCGCACCGGCGCCGAGACCCAACGCCACAGTGATGTGACGCACATCCGGCTGCGCGCGATCCAGAGAAGCGATCCATGATGTCGGCGACGCGGCGGCGCCATGCGCCGCGGCCCAGTCGATCTGGCGGCGCGTTGTTTCCGCGTAGCGATGATACGGGCGCTGCAACAGCTTGGCGAACGACAAACGCCCGATCTTGAACGCTATAAGATCGCCGAGAAGAAGGGCGCCGCCCCAAAACCCGTCCAAACCAAGAAGCGCAAGGCGCGGCAAAGCCAAAGGCAAACCCCGCATGCAGCGCCAGACCATGGCCACGCGATCGTCGAAAGCCGCCAGGCGCCGTCCGTAAAAATGTCCGATGGCGCATGCCGCAACGCGCAACAGCGCATCGTCTTGCGTCGCCACTTCCCGCATTGCTTGGCCTGCGGGGACCATCAAGAAACGCACTTGCAGCGGATCCGCAGTCTGCTTTGGACTGCGCGGCCCCAAGCCGCGCGCCATGCGTAAAGCCTGTGCCGCATCCCGCCGCAACTGTCCAACTTGCATCGCCAGGGCGCGCTGCCTTTGCGCACGCGCCTGCGCTCGTGGCAGGTGCGCGGTGTCGACTATCTGCCCGAGCAATGCCGGCAGGTGATCAAACAGCATCGGGCCGCCATGAATCGCCTGCGGCCAGCGGCGAATGAGCTGGGCGTTGCGGAAATCCGTGGTTTTGCGCAGTGGCGCGGCATACTCGCCCTCCAGTCGTTCGCGCGTATAGTCCGCTCCGCTGGCGCGAATGCGCAGTACAGCATCAGCGAAAACTAGCGCACTGGTTATCGCGGGCGCCATGAAATTCGGATAGGGCACTTCCTGACCAAGTCCTAGCCCGCCGCCCCCTACTGCAAGGCCGTCCATTACCCACTCCGGGGTCTCATCCACTCCGCCGGAGCGAATCACTTTGGCGCCGTAGCCAACTTGTTGCGCGTCCTTTATATAGGTAGCGATGGCTGGAATCTGGCACACACGCCTGAAAAGATGGGCGTGATCGGCAACACTGGCCCGTGCAAGCCGGTCGAGCGGCAAGACTAGCCCCAGGGAAAGCGTTTCACGATTGGTGTACAGGAAGGCAGTCGCATTTAGCGCCACGCGCCGGCCGCTTAACTGGCCGTTGCGCAGCAACCACTCCTGCGCGACACCCTCATCCGGGGCAACGCCGAAGCGGCGTTCAATTTCCCGCGGTGCAAGCCGGAACACGGCCTTGATGCCCTGGGCATAGTGCGGGCGGGCGCTGCGTTCCAGGTCTTCACGTGCCAGCAAACCGGCGGCGTCACCTTCGGCAAGAAAAACCACGGCAGCTTCGACCGGTCCGCGATCAGTGTTGACTCCGACAACGCGCTTGCCGGCATAACGCAAGCCGGTTACTGTCGTCGCCGTTAGCAGCGTGACGCCAAAGTCTATGGCGCGGCTTGCAAGCCAGCGGTCGATCTTGGGTCGAAGAACTGTCCAGGCCTCGCCGTAATCATTTCCGGCATGCGCGCGCGCCTCGAATCCGGCGGCATTGACACCATCGTGCAGGAACAGGCTACGCGCGACGACGCGTCGTTCCTTCGGCGCCTGCTTCCAGAGTTTTCGACCCAGCACATCTTCGCGCAGCAAGTCGTCAGCGTGAAACACTCCGCCGGACCAGTTTTCTGCACCGGCGTATTCTGCACCTTCCAGCAGCAGAACCGACACACCGGCGCGCGCTAAACGCATTGCGGCCGCAATCCCTGCGGGACCGGCGCCAACAATCAGCACTTCTGGCGAGGAAGGCATGGTTTTTATTCTTCCCTAACAGCATCGTTATAGCAAAACGGCCGGCGACTTCCCGCACACCGGTCCGGCAATTTACCGTTGCCGCTACATGCGCGGCGGCTACTACACGCCGCGTGCATGTCTACGCCTATTCTCGTAACGCGGGAGAATCTTACCCGCCCGGTCGGCTCTTTGCCAAAAAATGGTCACCACCAAAACCCGCAAGCGTGCTGGCAAGGTGATTGAACCGGAGGTTAAAGTATATGTCTCTCCCTCGCCGTTCAGGGGTCACCGTGGACCAAATCGAGCGACTTCCCCTGTTTCTGTTGCACAGCGTGCTTTTCCCCGGTCAACGCCTGCCATTGCGCGTGTTCGAAACCCGCTATATGGACATGGTCTCCGCGAGCCTGAGGAACAACAGTCCCTTTGGCATCTGCTTGATCCGTCGTGGCCAAGAGGTGGGTGAGGTGGCCGAGCCAGTCACCGTTGGCACGCTGGCGCGCATCGAACGCTGGGAAATGAGACAGAGCGGAGTGCTGGAAATTCTGGTCGGCGGCGGCCGGCGGTTCGAGATTCGCGCGCTTCACCTTTGCGGCAGGCTCAACATGGCAGACGTGAGTCCATGGGACGGCGAAATCGCAATGACGTTTCCCAGCGAATTCCAACCTCTGGCGACGATCGCTAGGCAACTAGTACGGGATTATGGCGGTGAGGCGTGCAGCGAACCGCACCGATTCGAAGACGCCGACTGGGTCGGCATGCGTCTGGCACAACTGCTTCCTTTCGCCAACGGCGTCAAACAAACACTCCTGGAGGAACAAGACCCATTGCGCCGGCTGGCTGCGATAAAAGTGTCCTTGGAAGACATGGCCAAAGCGCGCACCTGATCCGCCTGGTCTACCACGAACTCCTTGGCTGGCGCGCGTAAACAAGATCGAGCAGTGCCGCGTATCCGTCCGTGCTGACCGGATCGAATACCAGGGCGACACCATGTGCGGTGCTGCGGATAATTTGCCCACGGAAGCGGTGAGTTTGCTTGCGTTCGGGGCCTGGGAGTTGCAGCGCCAAATCAACCAAGGCGTTGGGTCCAAACTGCGTCTCGCCGGTTTCCAGAAACGCGCCGTCGAGACTGATGTCGCGGGTCTGGCAGCGCCGGAATCCGCTGTTGCCATGATTCAACATGGCCTCAAGAGCTATGCTGATTCGCGGTGTGTCACGGCGTTCTGATTTCAAAAACAACCTCCGCGGACTGGCCCAGGCTAAGCCATTCTATAGCGAGGCACGTTGCTTTTGAATTACATTACGGTCCTGCCAATATTCTTTGTCTCTGGAGACAAACCTCCAATGCTGATTCGCGATCGCCTTGTGCACATTATTGCTTTTGCTGCAGGCCTTCTCGCCTGGGGTCAAATGTTGCCGGCCGCGGCCCAGAGCGGTGCACCAGACCGGGTCATCAATGTCGCGGTTGCGGCCAATTTCACGCAGACTCTCTCCGAACTGGCGAAAGACTTCGCGCGCCACGGCGGCACCCGAGTGGTGATAAGTAGCGGGTCGACGGGAAAGCTCTATGCCCAGATTCGTGCCGGCGCGCCTTACGACATAATGCTCTCGGCCGACTCCGCTACGCCGCGGCTGCTGGTTGCACAAGGCATGGCTTTCGCCGATAGCCGCTTCACCTATGCACGCGGCAAGCTGGTGTTGTGGAGCCACTCCCCTACCCTGGTGGACAAGCAAGGCGCGGTGCTGGGAAGCGGAGATTTTCGGCATCTTGCCATCGCCAACCCGAAAACTGCACCTTATGGCGCTGCGGCACGCGCTGCCCTGCAACACCTCGGTTTGTGGCAATCGGTAAAGGCGCGCATCGTCGAGGGAGAAGACATCGGACAGACTTTTCAGTTCGCCGACAGCGGCAATGCAGAACTGGCCTTTGTGGCGCTGGCGCAGGTACAAGACCCGTACAGGCCCACTGGCGGATCGTACTGGATCGTACCCTCTGACCTCTATCCGCCCATTGATCAGCAGGCGGTCCTTCTCAAACGGGCAAAGGACAATTCCGCGGCGCGCGCCTTTCTCAAATATTTGCGCAGTCCGGCAGCAATGGCAGTGATGCATCACTTTGGCTATGGCACCGATTAGGAAACCGACACTACCTGGCACAACCATGGGTCCGGCATTGCAGCGACCCCGGGGGACATGCGCATGAGCGCTCTGGCGCTCGACTCCCAGGCAATCTGGCTCACCTTGCGCCTGGCCGTAGTCACTACGGTTATTCTACTGGTGATCGGAACTCCACTCGCCTGGTGGCTTGCGCGCACGCGTTCGCCGCTCAAGATCCCGATCGAGTCGGTGGTCGCTTTGCCGCTGGTACTCCCGCCAACCGTGCTCGGGTTCTATATCCTGCTGGCTCTGTCTCCCAACGGCCCGATCGGCGCGGCGGTGCACGCTGTCAGCGGCATTTCACTCGCATTCAGTTTTACCGGTCTCGTCATCGGATCAGTGCTGTATTCAATGCCATTCGTGGTGCAACCGCTGCAAAACGCGTTTGAGGCAGTCGGAGACCACGTGCTCGAGGCAGCCGCCACCTTGCGCGCGGGCCCACTGGACCGTTTCTTCACGGTAGCCCTGCCCCTCGCGCGGCGCGGTTTGCTGACCTCGATAATTCTCGGCTTTGCGCATACGGTCGGTGAATTCGGGGTGGTGCTGATGATCGGCGGCAATATTCCCGGCAAGACCGAGGTGCTGTCGATCGCAATCTATGACCACGTGGAGGCGCTCGAGTACGGTCAGGCGCACGTCTTGTCCGCCGTGCTGCTTTTGTTCTCCTTTCTTGTGATGTTTGTCGCGTACATGACGAATCGACGCCTGCAGGCGCGCGGCCTATGAATGGCATCGATGCGAAATTCGCCCTGCAGCGCGGCGACTTTGCCTTTGACGTCGCCTTTCACGCACCGGCGCGCGGCATAACCGGCGTATTTGGTCCCTCGGGTTCCGGCAAATCGACATTGCTGCGCTGCATAGCCGGCCTGGAACCGAACGCCCTTGGAATGCTGCAGGTGAGCGATGAGGTCTGGCAGGACAGTAATGCAGGCGTGTTCATTGCGCCACATCGGCGGCGAATTGGCTTTGTCTTCCAGGATGCACGGCTTTTCGCTCACCTAAGCGTACGCGGAAATCTGCAGTACGGATTACGGCGTACGCGCCAGACACAAGCGCGGTTCGATTTCGACAAAGTCGTCGAATCCGCCGGTATTGCGAGACTTCTCGATCGCCGCGTATCCGGCCTATCGGGAGGTGAGTGCAGCCGCGTTGCAATGGCGCGCGCGCTGCTGACCAATCCGGTCATGCTGCTCATGGATGAGCCGCTGGCAGCACTTGATGCCGTCGCGCGCGCCGAAATCCTGCCGTATCTGGAACAATTGCATGAGCAGTTATCTATCCCCATTTTATATGTGAGCCACGCGATCGACGAAGTCGCGCGCCTCGCCGATCACGTACTGTACCTGCAGGCAGGACGTGTAGCGGGCGCAGGAAGGGCAATCGACATGCTGACCCGTCTGGACCTCCCGCTCGCACACAGTGACGAGGCCGCGACGGTGCTGGAGGCGGTGGTGAAGGCTCACGATAGGGAATTTCATCTTGCTCAGCTGGAATTTTCCGGCGGTCAACTGTCAGTTCCGGAAGAACACTTGCCCGCTGGAACGGCGGTACGCGTGCGCATCATTGCGCGCGACGTGAGCCTGAGCCTGGAACAGCATCACAACACGAGCATTCTTAATATTTTTCCGGCGCGCATCGTGGAAATTTCCGATGACCGGCCGGCTCAGTCGACAATCAAGCTCGATGCCGCCGGCTCATTGCTGCTGGCACGCATTACCCGCCGCTCGGTCCACGCGCTGGGTTTGCGTCCCGGATTGCAGGTCTATGCACAGGTCAAGAGTGTGGCGTTGCTTCGCTGAATTCGCTGTCTGGAACATGCGCGAAGTAAGCGCGCAGCGCAGAAGTGCGCAGCGCGAAACCCAGCGCCAGAAATAGCACTGCCGCCAGAATGGTGATCACGACCGCAGGAGAGCGCAGCACCGCTGTCACGCTTGCTCCATCCAGCACCGCCAGCCACGTCGCGGTAATTGCCGGAAGCCCGCCGATGATCACCGCCAGGGCGAAATTCCACCAAACAGCCATTTTGCGACTCCATGGACGGCGACGCAGCAGGCCCGCGGCACACACCGCAGTATACAAGGCGGCGAAGATGCGCAGCCCAACATATAACGGGCGCGGCCCGGCCAGTTGGGCATTAATGTCCGATGCAGTGAAAATGTCGATGGCGCTGCGCAACAGCGCATAACCGGTCCACAGGTACAGGAAAACATTGATGTAGACCACCAATCTGCGCACATTGACCTCCTTCACTGGCCACCTATCGATGACGCTGCGGGCAAATATACATAATGCTCCGGACATGCGTCGCAATGTTTCAGCCGCAAAATGGACCGCGTGCTGAAGAGTCTAGTCTTCAAGGTTGACTACCACGCGCCCTAGCTGCCGTCCACCAAGTATGCGATCTATTTCCGCATCCAGATCCTCAAGACGCACCTCACGCATGATGCGTTCCGGCCGCTGCAGACGCCACGGCCCGGCGAGCCTGCTCCAGGCCAAGGTGCGCATTTGCGCCGGGCAGGCCGCGGAATCGATGCCGATCAAACTCACACCTCGGAGTATGAAGGGATAGACAGTGAGGGCAAGTTCCGCCGAAGCCACAAGGCCACAACATGTCACTGCGCCCCCGTAGCGCGTGGCGCGTATCGCGCTGGACAGGATGTTTCCTCCAACACAGTCGATCACCCCCGCCCAGCGCTCTTTGAGCAAGGCTTTACGGCTCGTGTCATCGACTTCGCCACGCTTGACGACGCTCGATGCGCCGAGGTTCTCGAGGAAGACCTTTGCTTCGTCTTTGCCGGACGCGGCAACGACACTGTACCCTGCGCGTGCCAGAATACCCACCGCCATGCAGCCGACACCGCCGCTAGCGCCAGTCACCAGCACCTCACCGTCTTGCGGCTTGAGGCCGTGATCCTCAAGCCGCAGCAACGACAGTGCGGCGGTCAGTCCGGCGGTTCCGTAAATCATGCATTCACGCGGCGTCATTCCCTGCGGCACGGGCAGAATCCACCCGGCGGGCACCCGGATGTACTGACCGAATCCGCCCGGCGTGTTCATGCCAAGATCGAAGCCGCTGATCATTACCGTATCACCAACGCCGATAACCCCTACGGAGCTGGCGACCACCGTCCCGGCAGCGTCGATGCCCGGTGTGTGCGGATAGCGGCGGGTGATGCCCGGGTGTCCGGTCGCCGAGAGCGCATCTTTGTAATTCAGCGATGAATACCGGACGCGTACGAGAACTTCACCGGGAGGTAAGTCTTCGACCGCGCGAGCCGCGATACGGCGAGTAAAGCCGCCAGCACTTTGCTCCACCAACATCGCCTTGTAAGTATCTGCACTCATTGCTGTCTTCTCGGCGCTAAAATCCGCGCCAGCTGGCGCCAGGACGTTCAGTCTGATCGCTTGCAGCCAGGTAGCGCACCCATTCACGGCGATTCAATCGTGCCAATTGCGCCCAATTTGCCGAGCGCCATTGTGCCTCGTTCATAAAACGGTTTTCGAGTGGGCTATTTGCGGCTGCGGACGGTCGACGTAACGAAGTGAACGCGCGCTTGGCGGACATCAGGCAGATGCTGACGTTACAGCGACTCCGGCATCTTGCGTTTGGCAAACACTAGCCTGACAAGCGGTACATAGTCCTGGTTATTGACGTGGTCGAACAACAGACCTACGCCCTCCGCGCTGGCGTGCACAACCTGGGCATGGAACCGTCGAATCGAGTTCGAGCCTGATTGCGGCATTTTGACGGCTAGTTCGACCGCTCCACTGCGGCGCAGCATTCCGTCGCGAGTGAGCACAAACACGCCATTAAGGCTGATGTCGCGGGTCTTGCAGGGCTGAAAGCTGCGCTCGCCATTGCGCAGCATGGCTTCTAGAACGTACGGAATACGCGGAGCATCTCGACGCTCGGCAGGCATCAATCCTCCTTAGCGCAACCGTAAAAGTACACTTCGAATACTACTCCTGCTGCCCGCAGTTTGAAACTGGCGGCAACTTCTAGGATTGCTGGTCCACCGACTTCGGCTCTGCCTGAGCCTCCGGCCGCACCAGCGCCAGGCGCTGTGCCGCAACGATCAGGCGCGGTGGTAGCGCCGTATGTGCCTGTTCAAACGCGGCGCGCGCCCGCGCCATAAGCGTTGCGGCATCTTCACCGATAGTGTGTAAGCTGATTCCGCTGTAGAAACCGGGCAGCGCAAAACTCGTGCCCGCGAGACACAAATGCGTCTCCGACGCCCGTTTTTGCGCCTTTACCAGCGCGCGCAAGGCACCATCGCGATCAGTGCCAGGAAATAGAACGGCGAATTGGCCCGCCGCATAATTGCCGACGAAATCATATGTGCGGAAATTTGCCAGAATCTCGCCGGTGTAACAGTTGAGCACATACTTGTCGGCGTCCTTGCCGTAGCGTGCGCAAAGCTGGTCCAATGCGTCGATACCAATCAGGGCAATGGCCAGAGTTCCGCCGTGGCGGCGCGCGCGCTCCACCTCCGCTTCAAGCTGCTGCAGAAACACTTCGCGCTTGGGAAGTCCGCCGGCACGCTTGCCGCGCTTTGCCGTGGTGCGGGCGGCGGGCTGGCGCGGCGCCTTGCCCGGATCCTTGCGTGCCTGCTGCAGCTCGGTGCGCAGGCGGTCGCAGTTGGACTCTACCGACCGGATATGGTCCGAGGCACGGCTGAGCTGCTGTTCAAGCTCCATGCGTTCGCGCAGCAATTCATCCAGGCTGCCGATCCATAGCCGTTTAAGGCTCTTAAAATCCTTGATCGTTCCATAAATCGCGCGCCACGCGTCCAGCTCGGATTTTCGCAAAGCCTGATAGCGCGATTCGCGTTGGGCGCTCTCCTCCGCGCGAGTCAGCACTGTTTCCAATCCATCTTCCACTTCCACAATCCCCTCAGCGGGACAATCCGTCTCAGCCAGCGCGTCGTGCGCTTCCGCAGCGTCGTCCTCACTCGACTGTAATTGCGCTTGTACCGCCGGCTCGTCAATGCGGGAATAAGTCACCGGCGCGAGAGGTGGCGACGCGGGTGTGACACCGATTCCATTGATAACATCGATATAGCGCTTGAATGGATTAGGCGCGGCCGAAGGTGTGACTTCGGTGACCAAATAAGGAACCAAGTGTTGCTGAATCACGCGTGCCTTGACGCGCAATGCCGGCAAATTGTGATCGTCTGATGCGAAGATGCCGAGCTGGGCATGGAGATAAGTCGCACCGGCCAAGTCGATACCGACGCCTTCGGGCACGCAACGATTGAGTCCGCGCTCCAGCAGCCGAAGGAGCCCGCTGCCGGCGTCGCTGCGTTTCAGACCGTTCACATGGCGTTTAATGGTCTGCACTAGAGTTGGATCGGCAGATACAAATTCGCTGACGGTCAATGTGCTGTCCTTTCAGACCCTTCACAATGAACTGGTGTCGGATCTAGGGAATGTACCCTTGGATTCGCGAAATAACAATATCTTGGGCCTAGAAAAACAAAGGGTGTCTGCATTTCGGCTAACCGGCGGAACTCTTGCCACCATTCAATGGCGGAGACCCGCCGGACCGGCAGCGGACAGCGCCGACAGTAACCGTAAAACAGCGATCTTGCAGAACGGCCCGACAATGAACTCCCACAGCCTTGCTACCCTTGTTATCATCCGGGCATGGATGTATCTCACCTTCTGGATAATCTCAACGACGCTCAGCGCCAGGCAGTGGCCGCACCGCCCGGGCCGCTTCTTGTCTTGGCCGGCGCCGGCAGCGGCAAGACCCGCGTTCTCACCCACCGCGTTGCTTGGCTTGTGGAAACCCAAAACGTGTCGCCACACGCAATTCTTGCGGTTACTTTCACGAACAAGGCCGCGCACGAAATGCGCGGGCGCATCGAGGCCATGCTTGGCTTTTCCGTTGCCGGAATGTGGATTGGCACGTTTCATGGCCTGTCGCACCGGCTGCTGCGCGCCCACTTTCGCGAGGCCGGCCTGCCACAAAATTTCCAAATCCTCGACAGCGATGACCAGTACCGCCTTATCAAGCGGGTAGTGAAGAACCTGGAGCTTGACGAGGCCTACTGGCCCCCACGCCAGGCACAGTGGTTTATAAATGGTCACAAGGAAGCCGGACGCCGACCGCAGCATCTGGCATCGACAAGTGACCCGCACCAGAAACAGTGGCTACGCGTTTTCCAGGAGTACGAGGACACGTGCCGGCGCACAGGACTGGTAGATTTCGCGGAATTGCTGTTGCGTGCCCATGAACTCCTGCGCGACGACAGCCGGCTGCGCGAACACTATCAGACACGCTTTCGCCACGTTCTGGTGGATGAATTTCAGGACACCAACAGCATTCAGTACAACTGGCTGAAGCTCTTTGCCGGTGCGCACAATAATCTCTTCGTTGTCGGCGACGACGACCAATCGATTTACGGCTGGCGCGGAGCAATGGTTGAGAACATCCTCAAGTTTGAGCATGATCATCACGGTACGGTTGTCATACGCCTGGAGCAGAATTACCGTTCTACCGCGACAATACTGAGCGCAGCCAACGGGGTAATCCGACACAATAGCGGCCGACTGGGAAAGGAACTTTGGACCGATGGCCCGAAAGGCGAACCGGTTCATATTTACACTGCAACTAACGAACTGGACGAGGCGCGGTTCGTCGTGGATCGCATCCAGGCGTGGGTCGCCGATGGCCACAGGCGCGCCGAGGTGGCGGTCCTCTACCGATCCAATGCCCAATCACGGGTGTTCGAGGAGACCCTGGTCAATGCCGGCGTACCGTATCGTGTATACGGTGGCTTGCGCTTCTTCGAGCGTGCCGAAATCAAGGACGCCCTGGCCTATTTGCGGCTCATGGCGAGCCGCCATGATGATCCGTCCTTTGAACGCGTCGCCAATGTTCCGACGCGCGGCGTCGGCGACCGCACACTGGATGCTTTGCGCGTTCATGCACGCACGAAGGCAATCTCCCTGTGGCAGGCAGCAAGCGATCTGACCGGCGGCGGACAGCTGGCCGCGCGCGCCACCAACGCCCTGCGCGGATTCATGACGCTCATCGAAAGGCTGGCGGAGGAAACGGCTGGCGCAACTCTGGCTGACCAGGTGGAGCACATGCTGCGGCTGAGCGGCTTGATTGACCTTCATCGCAATGACAAGGGTGAAAAGAGCGAAATGCGCGTCGAAAACCTGGAAGAACTAGTGAGCGCGGCGCGCAATTATCGGCATGACGAGAGCGGCGGGATGGACCCACTGTCGGGTTTCCTGGCGCACGCTGCACTCGAGGCTGGCGAGGGCGAAGCCGAGGCGTGGGAGGATTGCGTGCAGCTGATGAGCTTGCACTCGGCCAAGGGTCTGGAGTTTCCCCTGGTCTTCCTTACCGGCATGGAAGAGGGACTTTTTCCGCACCAGCGTTCGTCCGAGGAATCGGGACGGATGGAGGAGGAGCGTCGTCTGTGTTACGTAGGCATGACGCGCGCGATGCGCCAGCTTTACCTCACTTATGCCGAAGTGCGCCGCCTTTACGGAAGCGAGCACTACACCAGTCCATCCCGCTTTCTCGGAGAAATTCCCCCGGAACTCGTACAGGAAGTGCGGCTGCAACCGACCATCGGCTATCGCCACGGGTCGATGGCGGGGCCCGGCAGTGACGCTGGAACCCCTCCCCCAGACACGATCCAAGTTCGGGGCCTGCGCCTCGGCGAACGGGTTCATCACGACAAATTCGGCGAAGGCGTGGTGCTCAGCGTCGAAGGGCGCGGCGAACATACGCGAGTGCAGGTGAATTTCGAGAATGCGGGCGCAAAATGGCTAGTAGCGGCCTACGCCAATCTGCAGCCACTTTAGGGCCTGCGCAGCAACCTTCAGATTGACACCTAGCCGCGGGCGGGCCAATCTGTTAGCGGGACAAATGCGTTGACCCCGAAGGACAAAGGGTAGGGACACCTGCGGGTGACTATTATGTAAAACCAAGGCGGAGCAGGCTTATGCCGAATCATGTCGCAAGTAAGTCGAATGGGGTTCAATCCAAAATTCTGTCGCTGTTGGGCGTGGCGCTGGTCACCTTCGGCGCCTCGACGGCAGTGATGCTGTTGATCGTATACGCTGGCGAAACCCCCAAGCCGCCGATCGTCATGATTCTGGCGGGTGCTGCGCTAATGGCGGGAATCCTCGTGCCCGCCTTGTACGCGCTGGTGGTGGCTCCCATGACACGCGATTATGAGCAGCGCCTGAAAACAAGCGGCGCCCTAGACGCCGACCGCTCTGCGGTCACCGATTCGGTGACACGCCTGGCCAATCGACGCGGCATTACTTCGAGTCTGCTCGAGGCGATGGCTCAGGCCGAGCGGTACGGTGATCCGCTCTCGGTCGCAGTCGTCGAGATAACCGATTTCAAGCGCCTGACAGAATCCCACGGGCGCAAGGGCGGAGAGCAGGTCTTGCAGGCTGTGGCAGGTGTGCTGGGAGAAACCTTGCGCATGCCTGATCGTGCCGGCCGCTATGGCGACAATGAGTTTCTGATTATTTTGCCTCACACCTCCCTTAAAGACGCAGCTAAGATCACCGAGCGCGTGCGCCGCGGCACGGCAGCGGCCACACTGGCGCTGGGGGGAAAGGAATTCAAAATAAACATTGGCCTCGGGGCAACACAGTTTCACAAGGGCGAAGACCTGGAACAACTGCTGACACGCGTCGAGAAGAGCGTGACAGAGGGTGGTAAAACCACATCCGGGCGCTCGGGCAACAAGAAGTCCGCCTGACGGGCGGCAGTGCATGCCGCCTAGCCAAGCATCCCTTCCACCACCGCGACCCAGGCGCGGGCCAGATTGCTCCGATCGTAGCCCCCGCCTCCCATGGCTACCATGCGTCCCTGACAGCAATCGTCAGCCAGCTTACGCAACTGTGCGGATACATACCCGTGGATGGCGGGCGTGAAACGCAGGTGCGTCAGCGGATCGCCGCCGATACTGTCGGCGCCGGCCTGCAGCAGGACAAACTGTGGCTCCTTGGCTCGCAGAAATTCTTCGATCTCCGGCCACTTGCGGCGAAAAGCGGCATCATCCGATTCCGGGGCCATGGGAATGTTGATCTTGGTTCCGCGCCCCGCACCAATCCCTGATTCGTCGCTGCGGCCGGTACCGGGGTACAGGAAACGTCCATCTTCGTGGACATCGGCGATCACCAGCTCAGGATCGCTTTCGAAGGCGTAAAACACGCCATCGCCGTGGTGCGCATCGATATCGACGTAAGCAATGCGCCGGATATTGTGCACCTGACGCAATGTTTCGATCGCGACACCGATGTCATTGAAAACGCAAAAGCCCGCGGCGCCGTCGCGGCGCGCGTGGTGCAGTCCGGCAATGGGAACGAAGCTGCGTGGTCGCTGGCCGGCGACTGCCTGGTTGACAGCGTCTACGGTCGAACCGACCACATATGCGGCGGCTTCGAACACTCCGACAAAGGCAGGAGTGTCTCCGTAATCGAGATAGCCGGCGCCACTCTGGGACTGCTGGCGCACCTGCGAGACATAGTCGGCCGTATGAAAACGCAGCAGATCCTGTTCGCTGGCCAGAACCGGCTCGGCAACGTCGAATTGCGCATCCAAGCCCCGCTTCAGGCACAGCTGCCAGAATGCGTCCAGCCGATCCCTGCCAAAAGGATGGCCATTGCCGAACCCGTAGCGTGCCAGTTGTTCACCGTAATACACCTGGAGTCGCATCGATATCCGTCCATTTTGCGCGTGACCGGTGGAAGAATCCTAGCAGGAAGGAGTTAGCAAAAAAAACGGCCACCGAAGTGGCCGTCAAAGCGATAACGCTTTGTCATTGTTATTAACCGAACGCGTCCTCATAGCTGCGATAGAGGCCGCCCACGAAAAACGGTAACGTGACAAAACCGAGCACAAACAGCACCAGATAATCCTTTGGGAAATCGAGGTCAAAATACAGCAGGTCGGCGGCCGTATTGGCGATGGCGAAGGGTATGGCAAAAATGGCAAGCGCCGCGGCATTGTCGAGACAAGCCCGGAAACTTTTTTCCATGGCAGCGAGCGGAGGCTCCTTCTTGAACAGCACTAACGGAACGGCGTAAAAGATGGCCATGCCCAAAATGATTTGCAGTACCAGCACGACGAACAGACTGAGCATTGCCGGCAACCATACCGCCGGTCCCACGCTGCCGGCGAGCATGGCGGAAAGCGCCGGGCCACCCACCTTGAGCAGTTGAGCGAGGATTTGTATGACAACCACCGCGCCGAGCGTGAGAGTGCTGATCACCATGATGGGAAGCACTTCTTCCTGATGCGAAAAGGCGCCGAACAGGCGGTGCACGGCGCGCTTCATGAAATTGGGCCGTGGCTGGTCGCCTTCGTCCTGCGGGGCGGCGGGCGGCGCTTCCAGGTCATGGGCGGTATCGAGCACGCCGGCCAGCAGGATCGGACTGATCAGCACCAGCACCAAAACACCGATGAAGGGGATCATCTTGAGACCGACGGCAATGAGCATGTAGATGGAGGTCATCGCCATCCACAGCAGTCCGTCCCTGCGCAATAAACTCCAGCTTCCGGCGATCCAGGACAGGCCACGCCGGGCCCCCACTTTATTGGTCAATCTCAACGCTGCGTCTCCTCCGAGCACGGCTACTTGCAGTACCGATGCCGCTTTCGCATTCTGCGCGCTGTGCGCATCCTACGACCGGGACCGCGCCAAGCGCAAGGCGCCCATCACGATGCATAGGGTTTTTTGGCCTTGGCCCACAGACAGTGCCCAATTGCGCCAGGCAGGCGCGCACAATGGTCGCGTCCGGCAGGACTGCCGGTCGTAAGCGGCTCAGCACTGGGGGTCTGCAGCCTAGAATTGCCCGTCGCGGCTGCATCAAAATCGCTTGAGTATCCACATCGGCGGTGACACGCGTGGCGCGAAATCACTGCGGCTGAAACGACCTGTACCGTTTCTATCGATAAGATAGTACGGCGGTCCCTTTGCCGGAATCACCTTGATCATGTAAAGCTGGCCGCCTATCCGGTACTCCTGATAGCGCGTCTGGCCGTGCGTGGTGATGGTGATTTCCGGGGCCGGCACCCGGTCGGTCGATTGTGCGGGAGGCGGCGCCGGTTCGACCTTCGTGGGCATCGGCGGGGGTGGTGGCAACGCCTGGAACCCCGAGTTATCCGCGGCCAATAGGTCAGCGGCCGGGAGCAGCAGAAACGCCAACACAAACCAGAAGCTACGCATGCGAAATTTGCTCAATAGGCCATCACGAATCAAAGATTGAGCTCCTTCTCACGTTCCTCGGCGGATAGCCCGAAGCCTCCGCGGCCTTCATAATATCGGAATATGGCGTCGACCACATCTTGCGGTTCGTCTGCCAGAACAAACAGGTCAAGATCGCCTTGGGCAATCATCCCTTCCGCCACCAGGGTATTCTTGAACCAGTCCACAAGACCGCTCCAAAACCGTCGGTTTACGAGAATGATCGGAATTCGCTTACCTTTTCCGGTCTGAACCAATGTGAGAATCTCCGCCAGCTCGTCCAATGTGCCGAAACCGCCCGGCAACACCACGTAAGCCGAGGCATATTTGACGAACATGACTTTGCGTGCGAAGAAATGACGGAAGCTCAGGCTGATATTCTGGTAGGGATTGCTAAGCTGCTCATGCGGCAGTTTGATATTCAGGCCCACGCTCGGGGACTTACCGGCAAAAGCCCCCTTGTTGGCCGCCTCCATGATTCCCGGACCGCCTCCGCTCACCACCGAAAATCCGGCGTCCGACAAGAGTCGCGAGAGCGTCTCGCCCGCTGCATAGTACGGATGCCCGGGTGCGATACGCGCCGATCCGAAAATGCTGACAGAAGGACGAATGAGCGCGAGCCGTTCAAAACCTTCGACAAACTCGGCCATGATCTGGAATATCTTCCATGACTCCCGTGACAAGGTGGACGACGACGTGGTAAACGATTCGATGGATTTTTGCGGCGCAGTGGAGTTGTCGTTCATATAATTTATCTTTGTAGCACAAAAGCGGGAGAACCTCACAGTATGACGCAGCGCAAAACGCTGGTATTGGTGGACGGGTCGTCCTACCTATACCGGGCCTTTCATGCAATGCCCAATCTGACGAACTCGCGCGGCGAACACACCGGCGCGGTATATGGTGTGACGAACATGCTGCGCAAGCTCCTGAACGACTACGATCCACAATACATCGCGGTTGTTTTCGACGCTCCGGGCAAGACCTTTCGCGATGATATTTACCCGGAATACAAGGCACATCGCCCGCCCATGCCCGACGCGCTTAGCTCGCAGATCGCGGCGATTCACGCCATTGTGCGCTCCATGGGCCTCGCGCTTCTAACGGTTGGCGGGGTGGAGGCCGACGACGTCATCGCGACGCTCGCCGATCAAGCAGTGGCACACGGCATGGACGCGCTCATATCCACAGGCGATAAGGACCTGGCGCAGCTCGTCAGCGACCACATCACGCTGATCGATACGATGACAAATACACATTACGACCACGCCGCGGTGGTGGAAAAATTCGGCGTACCGCCGGAACGTATCGTGGATTATCTTGCTCTGGTAGGTGATGCCGTGGACAACATTCCCGGTGTGCCGAAAGTCGGCCCAAAAACCGCGAGCAAGTGGTTGCAGGAATACGGTTCCCTTGAGGGAGTCGTCGCCCACGCTGCCGACATTGGCGGCAAAGTGGGAGAAAGCCTGCGCGACGCACTCGCTAAATTGCCGCTGTCGTACCAGCTCGCCAAGATCAAGCGCGACGTTGAGCTGGCCATGAGTGCGGAGGATCTGGTGCGCCAGCCGCAGGATGCGGATGCGCTACGCGCCCTTTTCCGCGAACTGGAGTTCCGCACGTGGTTGGCCGAACTGGGCGGATTGAACCAGCCGGCGAGCGGACCGGTGGCGGCGCGGCCAGCCAGCTATGCGACTCTGCTGCAAGCAAGTCAGCTTGACGAATGGATCACGCGATTGCGCCATAGTGGCCTGTTCGCTTTTGATACCGAGACCACCGACCTTAACGTCATGAATGCGCAACTGGTCGGCGTGTCTTTTACCGACCGTGCCGGCGAAGCCGCCTACGTGCCGCTGACGCACGCATACCCCGCGGCACCCGCGCAGCTCGATCTCGACAGCGTAGTGCGCAAGCTCAAACCGCTGCTGGAAGATGCGCAATACAAGAAAGTCGGCCAGAACCTCAAGTACGATATGAACGTGCTGGCAAATTGCGGCATCACTTTGCGCGGTATCGAATTCGATACCATGCTCGAATCGTATGTTCTAGACAGCACGGCGTCGCGACATGACATGGACAGCCTTGCCCTCAAATACCTCGGTTACAAGACCATCAAGTACGAAGAGGTCACCGGCAAGGGCAAGAACCAGATCAATTTTCGCGAGGTCGCTATCGAACAGGCAACCGACTATGCCGCCGAAGATGCGGACATCACCATGCGGCTGCACCAGAATCTGTGGCCGCGCCTGCAGCAGTTGCCGACGCTGGCCAGGCTTTTTCGCGACATCGAAATGCCGCTTGTTCCGGTGCTGGCAAGAATCGAGCGCAACGGTGTCAGGATTGACAGCGCCATGCTGCGCCAGCAGAGCAGCGAACTTGCGCGGCGCCTCCTGGAGCTGGAAGAAGAAGCCTACAAGCTTGCCGAACAGCCGTTCAATTTGGCCTCGCCGTTGCAGATCCAGGAGATACTCTTCGTCAAGCTCAAGCTTCCCGTCTTAAAGCGCACACCCAAGGGTCAGCCCTCAACCGCGGAAGACGTGCTGCAGGAACTGGCGCTGGACTACCCTCTGCCACGCGTTATTCTCGAGCACCGCGGTATCGCCAAGCTCAAATCGACCTATGCCGACAAGCTGCCGGAAATGGTTAATGCGCGTACCGGAAGAGTCCACACGTCCTACCATCAGGCGGTGGCCGCCACCGGGCGACTGTCATCTTCCGATCCAAACCTGCAGAACATTCCGGTGCGAACGGCGGAGGGACGACGCATCCGCCAGGCTTTCGTGGCTGAAGCGGGCAGCAAGATCGTTTCTGCCGACTACTCGCAGATCGAGTTGCGTATCATGGCGCACTTGTCCGCAGATCCAGGTCTGGTCGCGGCCTTCGAGCAGGGTTCGGATGTGCACCGCGCCACCGCTGCCGAAGTCTTTGGCGTCGCGGCGGACCTCGTGACCGACGAGATGCGTCGGAATGCCAAGGCAATCAATTTCGGCCTGATCTACGGCATGTCTTCTTTCGGACTGGCGCAACAGCTCAAGATCGATCGCACTGCTGCACAGGACTATATCAACCTCTATTTCGCGCGCTACCCTGGCGTGAAAGATTTCATGGACCGCACGCGCGCCCAGGCGCACGAGATCGGCTATGTGGAGACTGTCTTCGGGCGCCGCTTGTATTTACCGGAAATAAACGCCGCCAACCAGGCACGCCGCCAGTACGCGGAGCGCACGGCGATCAATGCGCCGATGCAAGGCACGGCCGCGGACCTGATCAAGCTGGCGATGATCGCCGTGGATTCCTGGATTGTCGACTCAGGCGTGCGCACCAAGATGATCATGCAAGTGCATGACGAACTGGTTTTCGAGGTGCCGCAAGAAGAGTTGCCGGTGGCCACCGAACAGATTCG
>JAJXUF010000318.1 GCA_021783175.1 Pseudomonadota bacterium | reverse complement strand
AGATCGGCGCGCCGTTGTGCGAGCAGCGGCAGATTGCCCTGGTTGGTTGCGTACAGGCCGCGCACTTCGCGCACGGCCGACGCCAGTGCGGCTTCGGCAGCTTCCAGTTGCAGGCGGGAATCGCTGTCGTCCAGTTGCACCAGCAGCTGGCCTTCGGTCACGGCTTGCGTGGTGTCGCCGTAGATGGCGATCACCGTGCCGCCGGTCAGCGGCATCACCGCGACGATATTGCCGCCCACGTAGGCGTCGTCGGTGCCGGTGCGCCACTGTCCGAGCAAGAACCACCATGAAAAAAAGGACAACAGCGCCAGTGCCACGACCCCGCCGATGAACAGAAGAATCCTGCGGCGCTTGTCGGGTGCGGCTGTCGATGGCGTGCTGTCCTGATCGTTCATGCGGGTTCTCCGAAACATGCGCAAGGGTTCTGTTTTGACTGTATGGGAGTTGGCCGTGGTATGTCAATGATGATGTGAGGAACGTGCCTGTATAATCACACGACGCGATATCCTCGGTGAAGCATTGAATCATGTCCGCCATACTGCCCGTACTTTCCCTCCTTGAAGCCCGCGTTCTCGGCGTGCTTGCCGAAAAACAGCGAACGGTGCCCGACAGCTATCCGTTGACGCTCAATGCACTGGTTTCCGGATGTAACCAGAAAAGCAGCCGCGACCCGGTGATCGATGCTTCCGAATCCGAAGTGCAGGCGGTGCTGGACAGTCTGCGGGCGTTGTCGCTGATTGTGGAGACGAGCGGGGGCAGGGCATCGCGTTACGGCCACAACATCGAACGTGTGCTGCATGTTCCCACCCAGTCTACCGCTTTGCTGACCATGCTGATGTTGCGCGGCCCGCAGACGGCGGGGGAGTTGCGCATCAATTGCGAGCGCTTGCACAGATTCGCGGATATTTCGTCGGTCGAAGCGTTTCTGGAAGAGCTGGCAGAGCGCCCGGAAGGGGCTCTGGTAGCGGAATTGCCGCGTCAGCCCGGCTCGCGCGAGAACCGCTGGATGCATCTGCTCTCGGGCACGCCTGCCATCGATGAAAAAGTGCCTGCAGGCCCGGCATCTTCGACTCCCGCAGGCGATGTGACCGTGGGTGAGATCGCCGCGCTCAAGGCCAACGTTGCCAGGCTTGAAGCGGAGGTCAGCGAGCTGCGGGGGTTGGTGGGCAAGTTGTATGACGAGCTGGGTGTTCCCGGATCCTGATGCCGTTGCAGCATGTGCCTGCAATCGGAGCAATGCGCCGGATGCGGTGAAGAAAAAAGGCGACCGGATGGTCGCCTTTCTTGTTTAGAAACTGCGCAATACACTCAGTACATAAGAGTTCTCGTTGCCGCGCGGGATGATTACGTTGTCGCCGACGCGCAAGCGATTCCATCCGAGGTCCACCGAGTACTTTTCGTTCAGGTGATACTCGATGCCGACACCGTAGGTGATGTCGCCGTGGTTCGCGGTGGCCCCGGTAGCATCCTTCGAGTGTGCGGAAGCGAGGCCGAGGCGTGCAAAGCCCTCGAACTCCCCGAACAGCGGTACGAAACCAAGGGCGGCGACGGAGATCGCGGAAGTCCTGTCCGGAGCCGCACTCAGTGCGCCGGAGTCTTCATAGGCGATCTCGGCAGCGAAGTGCTCGTTGTAGCGGTGTCCCAGCATGAAGGCAGCGCCGGTGCTGGACGGGCCGGAAGTCAGCGTACTGACCGCGATGCCGACATAATTCTCCGCATGGTCTTCAGCATGTGCTGCAGGCATGACGGATGCGCACAAAAACGAAATTGCGATGATTCTTTTCATGTTTTCCTTCCCTGGAATGGTGATTTTTTAGTTTTTGAGATCGGGTTTGATGCAAATGCCGTTGCGGCAGCTGCTCATTCCCGTCGTTGCCCTGAGTTCCGCCAAAAGCCCGCCCCGTTTCCGGTGGGACAAGCTTGATGTGGACGAAGGGCGGCGAACTTTATGGGAGGAGGTCGGATGGTGTCAATGACGCTTGAAGCGGAAACGCCGCGCTCTTGATATCGGCTCAGGAGCCCAACTGAGGGGTCAGTTCAATCGCCGTGGGCTATTTCAGCTCGGCGGCGCGCTGGGCGAGTTCCTGTTTTATTTCGCCGAGCTTGCTCTTGACGATTTTCATGTTCTTGCTGCCGAGGCGCAGCATGATCTTCTCGCCGATCGAAAGGGCTTCTGTTTCAGCATCCGCATACTGGTAGAAGAACTTGGGTTGAACCAGCTTGATCGGTTCCTTGATGTCGGGTGTATCCAGCAGATCGTCCAGCGCTTCATTGAGCCGGTCGTTGAAACTGTTGTTCGGGTAGCCCAGTTCCGCATACGACTGCTGAAACAGGGGATAGAGGCGCACATAAAGTCCGACCAATTGTTTAGGGTCTACGGCAACGGCGAGGTTCACATAGCCCGAATAACGGCTCGCATTTTTGGGACTGAAGGTCAGATGATCCTCGGAGCCTGCGGTGAGGAAACGCCCCGGTGGCGGATTGAACGGCATCGATTTCAGCGGCACGCGCTGTTGCGGCAGATTATCCACGGTGACGACGATATTGCGAATGATCAGGTCGGTATGGAACAGCTTCATCAGCGATTCGTTTCCCAGTACGCTGCTCAACGCATCGAGCACGAAGCTGTCGCTCTTTGCCAGTTGCGGCAGCGGGGGAAGTGCGGGAGGTATTTCGATCACCTGGCTTTGAACCGGTGCAGGTGGCGGGGGAGGAGGAGATGGCAGGGTATTCTTCGATTGAACGATTTCAGGTGCGGGATGGCTATTTTGCCAGAACGTATAAGTCGCATACGCGGCACCCAGCAAAATGACAGTGGCAATTGCGAATAGAACTCTTTTATCCATGTTCATTCTCCTTTTTTGAAATATGCCAATGACAATTTCATTTCATGATCGCAAATGAACCCAGGCAGCTTGCGTTACCAATGGAGACCAGTATTGCCGATTAAAGTTTCATGCGCAATGGCTCGCCTGTTCGAAATATGCGCATGCGGCTGCGTGCGCCGACAGACAATATCCGCCGCTCTGCATCCAATGCC
>JAJXUF010000317.1 GCA_021783175.1 Pseudomonadota bacterium | reverse complement strand
GAGGTAAGGTGTGGTGGCGCTGATCGGCATATCGTCGCCGGCCATGCGCGCGTGGTGGATCAGCTGGTCCATCAGGAAGTGGGCGCGTTCCGCGCCTTCCTTTTCCAGCACGGACTGGAGCGCGTCCAACCACTCCTGTGTTTCTTGCGGGTCGATATCGGGTTGTTGCGTTGCCATCTTTACTCTCTCCCAAAGTTACAGCGTATCGTTTCGTCTTCCGTCACAAGCCACTCGACGTTTCGGTCGGTGATTTCCTGCGGAATCTCCTGCACTACCTGCAATGCAAACGCCCCGGCGACCAATGCCGGCCGGTGCGGCATGCGCGCCATTACCAGCGGCTTGGCGAGTGCTGTTTGCTCGCCTGGTCGAATGGCCAGTATTTTCATCAGCAGTTTGTCGTAAAAACCGCCACCGTATCCCAGACGTGCACCCTCGCGGGTGAACGCGACGCCGGGTAACAGGATGAAATCCACCGTTCCCGGCGCTTCTTCTTTTATACAGCGTTCCGCAACGGGTTCACGTATGCCCCATGCGCCGGGTGCTACGTCCTTTTGCAAATCGCTAACCTTGTATATATCCAGATGCTTGCTGGCGCGATTCACGCGCGGCAGCAATACTCGCTTGCCGTCTGCCAATGCCTGTTGCACCCACAACTCGGCGGCGAGTTCGGCGCCGAAATTAAGATAACCAAGCACCGTTTGCGCCCGCCGATACTCGGGCAAGGCACAAATAGTCTTTACAATGGCCTGACTCAAGCGCAGCCGTTCAACCGCAGGCACCTTTTCGCGGGCGGCGATTATACTTTGTCGGAGTGCCTGCTTCCTAGCTTGGATATTCATCAACGCGCTGCCTTTCTCGTCCACGTCGTTAATTGCACTGCATCTTCGAGTATATGTGCCGGAACTTCGCGGTAATTCTTCAAAATCTGTTTTTCAGAAGGGGAAAAGACTTCAGCGTGAAACGCAAGATAAACCGGCAAGGTGTCGGGGTGTGTCTTGAAATACAGCCGACCGTCGGACAGGATGCCGAAGAATACCTCACTTGAATACAGTCCATGTCCGCCGAACATGCGTTTGCAACGCAGACCATCCAGACCGGCCAGTTGCTCCAGTACGAAATCACGGAAAGAATCCGTGCGCACCAGGCTTTACCCCAAAAACAGCCGATAGGCCGGATTGTCGCTCTCGTCCCAGTACGGATAGCCCAACGTGTCGAGGAAAGTCTTGAGCGCTTTTTTGTCGCTTCGCGGCACCTGCATGCCAACCAGCACGCGGCCGTAGTCCGCGCCGTGGTTGCGGTAGTGGAACAGCGAGATATTCCAGCTGTGGTTCATGCTGTTGAGGAAATTCATCAGCGCACCCGGGCGTTCCGGAAACTCGAAACGGAAGATGATTTCGTCTTTTGCTTCGGGCGCATGACCGCCGACCAGATGGCGCAAGTGCAGCTTGGCCATTTCGTTGTCGGAAAGGTCCAGCGTGGGTAGCTTGCTGCGCTGCAACTTGTCCACCAGATCGGTCGTTTCCGACTGGTCCTTGACCTGGATGCCGACGAACACCTGTGCCGCCTTTGGATCTGCATAACGATAGTTGAATTCGGTGATGTTGCGTTTGCCCAGCAACGAGCAGAATTTGCGGAAACTGCCGGGCGTCTCGGGGATGGTGACGGCGAGGATGGCCTCGCGCCTTTCGCCGATCTCGGCACGCTCCGCGACGAAACGCAGGCGATCGAAGTTCATGTTCGCGCCGCTGCACACGGTGACCAACGCCTCGTTCTTGAGCTGCTCGCGCTTGGCGTAGAGCTTCGCGCCGGCAATGGCGAGCGCACCCGAGGGCTCAAGGATGGAGCGCGTATCCTGGAACACGTCCTTGATGGCAGCGCACACCGCATCGGTATCCACCAGCACGATTTCATCCACATATTTCCTGCAGATGCGCAGCGTCTCTTCGCCCGCCAACTTGACTGCGGTTCCGTCCGCGAACAGACCGACATCGCTCAATTGCACGCGTTTCTTGGCTTTGAGTGAGCGATACATGGCGTCCGAATCGGTGGTCTGCACGCCGATGACCTTGATGTCCGGGCGCACCTGTTTGACATAGGCCGCCACGCCGGCGATCAAGCCGCCGCCGCCGATGGCGCAGAAGATGGCGTGGATTGGAGCCTGGCGTTGGCGCAGGATTTCCATGCCGATGGTGCCTTGTCCGGCGATCACATCGGGATCGTCGAATGGGTGCACGAAGGTAAGCTGCTTTTCCTTCTCCAGTTCCAGCGCGTGCCCGTAGGCGTCGTTGTAGCTGTCGCCATGCAGCACGATTTCCACCGAGCGCTGGCCGAAATGCCGCACTGCTTCGATCTTCACCTGCGGCGTCGTGGTCGGCATCACGATGATCGCCTTGCAGCCCATGCGATGCGCGCTGAGCGCCACGCCCTGCGCATGGTTGCCTGCCGATGCGGTGATCACCCCGCGTTTGAGTTGTTCCGGCGTGAGTTGCGCCATCTTGTTGTAGGCGCCGCGCAGCTTGAACGAGAACACAGGCTGCATGTCTTCGCGTTTGAGCAGCACGTTGTTGCCGATGCGCGCAGAGAGGCTGGGGGCAAGTTCAAGTGGCGATTCGATGGCCACGTCATAGACGCGGGCGGTCAGGATTCGTTTCAGGTAGCTTTGCATGACGGGTTGCGGACAATTGAATTGTCCGCAAGATTAGCAGGAAACCGGCTTCAATGCTTTATCCCAAGTGATCTATTAGCCCGTCATACCGGCGCAGGCCGGTATCCAGTTAAAAGAAGACTCCTGCAACGCAGGACAAAACTAAAGGCATGATGAATACGACACTGGATTCCGGCCTGCGCCGGAATGACGAAGTTGGGTTAACGGGATTTAAATCCGCAGCCCGACCAGCTTATAGAAACGGGGCAGGTCGCTCAAGTCGTCGAACACTGCGGCGGCCTCGGCGAAATCCTGGCGGTGCGTGTAGGGGTTGGTGGTGACGTAGGTCTTGATGCCGGCTGCCAGTGCCGAGCGCAGGCCGTTGTTGGAGTCTTCCAGTG
>JAJXUF010000012.1 GCA_021783175.1 Pseudomonadota bacterium | reverse complement strand
TCACCGCCAACGACCTATTTGAAGCCCAGCGTGCGCCTCTAAAGCTGAAATGGCTGTCCGGCCAATCAGGCAAGGACAGACTGCTCGAACCTGCTACAGCGAAATTCCCTGGGATGGCGTTGGTCGGTCACCTGAATTTTGTCCATCCGAACCGGGTGCAAATCCTCGGCAGCGCCGAGACCGCGTATCTCCGGAAGCTCGCGCCGGCCAAACGCCGCCAGGCAATTCACGATCTTTTCAGCTGCGCTACCACAGCTGTGGTGGTCGTGGCGAATGACGAAAAGGCGACCCCAGAGCTGCGCACTGCCGCGGAAGCCATGAAACTGCCTTTGTTTACGTCACCGCTGCCGAGCCCGCAAGTAATCGACCATCTGCAGCATTACCTTACGCGCGCGCTAGCCGGTCATGTCACCTTGCATGGCGTCTACATGGAAGTAATGGGGGTGGGTGTGCTGCTTACGGGAGAAAGCGGCATGGGCAAGAGTGAATTGGCATTGGAGTTGCTGAGCCGCAATCATCGATTGATCGCGGATGATGCAGTTGATTTTTACCGCACCGGACCCGATGTGCTGTTGGGCCGCAGCCCAAGCATCCTACGGGACTTTCTTGAGGTCCGCGGTCTGGGAATATTGAACGTGCGCGCCATGTTTGGCGAAACCGCGGTACGCGCCGAAAAGACCTTGCGTCTCATAGTACGCCTGGAACAGATGAAGAAGCGGCGCCTTAGCCATATCGATCGCCTGCAGGCTGAACAGAAAACAGTACGTATTCTGGATGTTGAGATACCGGAGGTCGTGCTATACGTCGCCCCGGGACGCAACCTGGCTGTGCTGGTGGAAGTTGCAACGCGCGGCCACATACTTAGAATGCGCGGCGTTAACCCGTTGGAGGAACTTGTGAAACGCCAGGAAATGGCAATGAAGGGCCCAAAAGAATGATCGACTGCGATTTTCCGAGAGCGGAACTTACTGGCGGAACGGACATGCCGTATACGCCAGCGCTGTGCCTGTCATGACTTTTCTCATCGTCAGCGGGCTCTCCGGCTCTGGAAAGAGCATAGCCCTCCAGGCACTTGAGGACATGGGTTTTTACTGCATTGACAATCTTCCTGCCGCACTGCTGCCGCATTTCGCGCGCCAGATAAAGGAGACACCCAAAGATTATGCGCGCAATGCAGCGGTCGGAATCGACGCCCGAAACCATCGGTTCCTGGACGCACTACCGGCCAGCCTAGTCGAGCTTAAATCCCTCGGATTACACTATCGAATAATCTTCCTAGAAGCGGAAGAATCCGTGTTGGTGATGCGCTTCAAGGCTACCCGACGCAAACATCCCCTGGCCGGACACGGGGTCTCTCTGCTGGATGGAATCCGCCAGGAAAAAAACTTGCTCGGGCCACTATCGATCAGCGCCTCGTTCCGGGTCGACACTACCCACACTACGCCTCACGAATTGAGGCACTTGGTGCACAACTTTGCTCGCAGTGATGACACTGAGGGCATGACGTTGATGTTCGAGTCGTTCGGGTTCAAGAACGGCACCCCCCTCGACGCGGATTTCGTCTTTGACGTGCGCTGCCTACCCAACCCATACTGGGAGGCCGATTTACGCAAGCTTACCGGACTAGATCAGCCTGTTATTGATTTCCTTGAAAAAGACAAACAGGTGCAAGAAATGTTCGCGCAGCTTTGCCGATTCCTGGAAAATTGGCTACCGAGTTTCGAGGCAGAACACCGCAGCTACATGACCATCGCGCTAGGTTGCACCGGCGGCCAACATCGCTCCGTCTACCTGGTACGAAAGTTGACTGATTATTTTTCTGGAAAGGGCGTGAATGCGCTGATTCGTCACCGGGAGTTGGTATGATAAGTGTATTGATTCTTGCTCAGGAGGATTTCGGCAAGGGATTATTGCATTCGGTGGAACATGTCCTCGGCAAACTTCCTGCGGGCGTCGAGCTCGTGGGGGTCGACTATAACCTACCGCCGGAAAATCTGATTCATACCCTCAAAGACCGCCTGGCGCGCCTCGATCAAGGGGACGGAATTCTCATTTTGGCAGACGTCTACGGCGCATCACACACCAACATAGCTTGCAGGCTGCTGAGCAGGGGTCACATCCAACTTGTCAGCGGCGTAAATCTGCCGATGTTGATCCGGGTTCTGAATTATCGCAATCTGAGCATGGATGCACTAATTGCTAAAGCCATGACTGGCGGCTCCGAGGGCATTGTGTGCGCGACCAATACACTGAGTAAGGCGGAGACTGGCAGGTGAAAAACGCGACAATAGCTATCGTAAACAAGCTCGGGATGCACGCTCGTGCTTCGGCGAAATTCGTCAGCCTGGCATCCCAGTTCAAGAGCGACGTCACTCTGGGGCGCAATGGTCAACAGGCCAACGGCAAGAGCATAATGGGCATAATGATGCTTGCTGCAGGAAAGGGCAGCAAGCTTGAGCTACAGGTCAGCGGGCATGATGAAGATCAAGCCATCCAGGCGCTGCTCAACTTGGTGGAAAACCGCTTCGGCGAGGATGAATAGCAGGTATGCTGGTATTGCACGGAACCGGGGTCAGTAGCGGAATCGCCATTGGCAAGGCGTACGTTCTGCATCGGGAAAGGCCCGAGGTACCGGAATACGTTTTGCCCACACATCTGATCGAGGAAGAGGTACAGCGCTTCAACTCGGCCATCGAAGCCGCCCGCACTCAGCTTGAGCGCATCCGCAATCACATACCGAAGTCTGCGCCGCCAGAGATATCAAGCATAATTGACACGCATCTTCTTATCTTGCATGACAAGATGATCTCTGATGCTCCGAGCAGCACGATACGCGAGAAAAATTACAATGCCGAATGGGCGCTCAAAACTCAGAGCGATCAGCTTGCTGGCGTTTTTGAGCAGATGGACGATCCCTATTTGCGCAGCAAGAAAACCGACGTCGGCCAGGTGGTGGACCGAATTCTGCGCAACTTGTTGACCTCAACTGCTGAAGAGCACGATCAGATTACAGACGCGCTGGACGGTCAGATTGTAGTCGCCAATGATCTGACACCGGCGGATACCGTTCTGCTCAAGCACACGCGCATCGGCGCATTTGTAACCAACCTCGGCGGCCCGATTTCGCACACAGCGATTCTGGCCCGCAGTCTCGAGATACCCGCGATCGTCGCGGTGCACAACGCCACGCGCTACATACGCAATGGCGAGGACCTGATCGTCGATGGCAAATTGGGCGTTTTAATCGTTTCCCCCGAACCAGCCATAATCGCTGAGTATCAGCAGCGCCAGAAGGACATAGCCCAACTCAAGCGCGAATTGGCGACCATCAAAGCCAGTCCGTCTGAAACACGCGATGGCTGCGCCATCACGCTCTACGCAAACATCGAACTACCAGACGACGTCAAAGCAGCGAACAAAGTCGCGGCTCAAGGAATCGGGCTTTACCGCACAGAATTCCTCTATATGAACCGGCCTGACGTTCCCGGGGAAGAAGAGCAATACCGGGCTTACGCGAAGGTCGTTAAGGCGATTCCGGGAAAACCAGTAACCATCCGCACCCTAGACCTTGGGGCCGACAAACGCGTTGACGGTGGCGGTCGCGGCAGTGAAACGGTCACCGTCAATCCGGCCCTCGGGTTGCGGGCGGTGCGGCTGTGTTTGCACGATACAGCCCTTTTCCGGCCGCAATTGCGCGCCATACTCAGGGCCTCGGCACTTGGCCAGGTACGCATCATGATTCCCATGCTGTCGAGTCTCGGGGAGATGTTTCGCGTGCTCGACCTGATCGAGGAAACCAAGGCTGAATTACGCCACCAGGGGCAGCCATATGACCCGGAATTGCAGGTGGGAGGGATGATCGAAGTTCCCGCGGCAGCAATCGCGGCTGATCTGTTTGCCCCTAACCTGGATTTCCTCTCAATCGGAACAAATGACCTGATCCAGTACACGCTGGCGATCGACCGCGTCGACGAGGCTGTGAATTACCTCTACGACCCTCTGCACCCCTCGGTCCTTCGGCTGATTGCGAGCACAATACGGGCAGGCAAATCCGCCGGCATCCCCGTGGCAATGTGCGGTGAAATGGCAGGCGATACGCGCTATACGCGCCTACTGCTCGGCCTCGGGCTGAATGAATTCAGCATGCATCCATCCTCGCTGCTGGAGATAAAGAGGATCGTGCGCGAAAGCGATCTGTCGAATCTACAAGATTTCGCGCGACAAGTTATGGATGTACGCGATACGGACGAGCTGCACACAATGGTTGAAAAAATGAACGAGCGCTAGTGCGCTACACGCACAAAAACCGGCCAATCGCGTCGTTGGTCGACAGGAAACAGCTTAACGGCGGTGCGGGTTGCTTGGCAGATGCGGTCCCATGTCTTCGGTCAGGGAGACTGCCGGATACACGAATGACCGGCGTCGATCATCCACCATGGCTACCAAACCGTCCTTGTACCTTTCCTTGCCAGGCGCAAAACCTTCCCGCGTCCGCGTCTGAAAAGACTCCTTCAACAGGGAGATTGCACTGATCTTCTTCACCCTATACGGGCGCCAGAACGGTGGCGGACGGCCGGAAGACGAATAACCGCGGACCTGGAAACCATCCACTACGATCTCGCCGTTTTCAGCGGTATAGATCGCGTGCGGTTCAATCACCCGGATATGGGTCTGATCGTGGTAGCGAATTGCCACGCAGCGCTTTTCCTTTACTGCTGCGGTCAGCACTTGCAAGACATTGGGTATCATTAATCAAGCCTTCGGATCATCGCCGGATAAGGGTATCTATAGGAAAATAGTACGTTAATCGGCAAAATTTCGGCAACCTGTTCTGACAAATGGTCATTTTTTGGCCTTGTACGGTCAGTCCTATGGCCCAGCGGTTCCGAATACCCTGGACTGTAGACCCCATTTGCTGGCAAGCGTTTCGGCTGCGTTTACAAACTCCTCTGCGCGTGCCGGATGGTTCACTTTGGCGCGGGCCAGCCAATGCAATGCGGTTGCATGGTCTGGAGCGAGTGACAGAATGTGAATCAGCTCACCAGCCTCACTACCTACCACCTCTCCGCCGAGCAGGGCACCGCTGTCCAGATCTGCGATGAGGCGCACGAAACCGCGCGCATCGTCTTGACCCAAAGCACATGGCGAGGTGTCGAACGCGGCGAAACCAACCGCGGGCTCGAGCCCGGATTCCTCCGCCAAATCCTCATTCAAACCGATACGGGCCATTTCGACGGCACTGTAGATCACCTCTGGTACCCAAAGGACATCGCGTTGGCGCCAGGCATCACGCGCGCTCCCCGCCAGGATGTTATGCACTACCACCCCCGCATCAGCCATGGCGTGGTTTGCCGTCATGTGATCAGAGATGCAGTCGCCAATGGCATAAATATTGGGCGCGGTGGTCTGTAACCAGTCATTTACCTGTATGAATCCCCGCTCGTCGAGCTTCACGCCGACCTTTTCGAGGGCAAGCTCATCGGTAACCGGTACGCGCCCCGTCCCCAGAAGCAGCCAGTCAGTTGCAAACCGGCGTCCGCCACTGAGCAGCACGCTGACGCCATCCCGGTTCTGCTCGCAGCGTTCAATTACCGCGTTTTCGATCGGTTCAACACCGTAGCTCAGCATGGCTTGTTTTAGGGTATTCAAAGCTTGAGCACTAAACAGGGTACGGGCTAACGGTGCACGTCGAACTATCCACTGCACCTCCAGGCCGAACATAGCGAGTATGAAAGCGAATTCCGCGCCAATGAACCCGCCCCCTATTACAGCCACTCGGCGGCCAGGCGGGGGGCTAGCATCAAAAAGCATGTCCGTTGTAAGTACGCGCCGCGACAGCGGTTTGAACTCGCTGGGGATACTAGGCCTCGATCCGGTCGCAATGATCGTATTTTTTGCTTCTATCAGATACTCGTCTGTCGGCGCGCGGATCCGCAGTGAATGACTTGATTCGAGGGTGGCAATGCCGTGAAACGTGGCGACTCCCAGCCGCTTCATGTAGTCCAGGTAACTTTCCTGAACCCGTCGGACAACCGCCTTCTGATGATTCCATGCCTGAGCTAGGTCAACATCAAAACGCCCGCTAATTCCGCGGGTTGCAAAACTGCGGGAGGCAGCTATGAGACGGGCGCTGTAGTGCCAGTCTTTCTTCGGCACACAGCCTCGATTCAGACAACAGCCGCCCCATTCGCCCTTCTCCACAATCGCCACGCGCTGTCCTCTCAGCGCCGCAAGCACGGCCGCCCTGTAACCGCCTGGTCCTGACCCGATTACCGCGATGTCGAATAAATCCTTCACGCGATTCTCCTACATTGAACCGTCTGCCGCCCTTTCGGGATGTCCCGCAATTGTCGCGAACAAAGATGGCTGGCGGAAGCTGGATAAATTCAAGGCGGCGACTAAATACTCAAGCGCCGCGCTAATGGCAATGATCAGCAAATCTTTAGCGGACATGCGATCGACACCAGAGTGCGGTGATGGTGATGCGATTTGCAAGTTTTTGGCATTGACGCCCTGCAGGCACAGATGCCCAATTGTGCTTGCCACCAGCGGCATGACCCGGCGAGGCGGACTACGCCAAGGCGATTCGGGAGAACGAAATCAAATAACCCGGAAGCGCCAGCGGGTGACTATTCTCTGGTACTGGCCGTGGTCGGCTAGGACCCGGCGAGAGTCATGTTCTCGACAAGAATCGATCCGCTACGGATGTTTCCGCGCACGTCCATATCGCGACCGACTGCCACGATATGACTAAACATGTCGCGCATATTCCCGGCTATAGTGATTTCTTCGACCGGATACTGGATTTCACCGTTCTCCACCCAGAAACCCGCCGCCCCACGAGAATAGTCCCCCGTAACATTGTTAACGCCGAAACCGATCAATTCAGTTACAAGCAGCCCGGTGTGCATTTTTCCAAGCAGCGCTGGCAAATCGTCAGTTCCCGATTCAATCGTCAGATTATGTACGCCGCCAGCGTTTCCTGTCGTCTTCATACCGAGTTTGCGCGCCGAATAGGAATCCAGAAGATAACTCAGAAGCACTCCTTCGCGCACAATATCCCGGCCTTGGGTTGCCACACCTTCATTATCAAAAGGTGCACTGCCCAAACCTTTCTTCAGATGGGGCTGCTCGTAGATGCGAACCCACGGCGCAAAAACAGGTTTGCCTAGCTGATCAAGCAGAAAGGATGCCTGGCGGTACAGACTCCCCCCGCGGATGGCCCCAACGAAGTGCGAAAGCAAACTTGAAGCCACCGGCGCCTCGTACAACACCGGTGTGTGCCGAGTTGACAGTTTGCGCGCATCCAGGCGGCGCAGCGCGCGCTGTGCCGCCCGACGACCGACATCTTGCGCGTGTTCAAGGTCATTCGCATCGCGCGCTACGGTGTACCAGTAATCGCGCTGCATTCCCTCCCCGGTCTGCGCGACAACTGCGCAGCTCAGAGAGTGCCGCGTACCCGCCAGAGCGCCGAGAAATCCATTTGTATTGCCATAGACCTCAATTCCTTCGTGCGTGGACAACGACGAACCCTCGGAATTTCGAATGCGAGAATCCAACGCGCGGGCCGATTGTTCGCAGTCCTGGGCGATCTCGATCGCGCGACTGGCTCCTAGGTTCCATGGATGGTTGAGGTCCAATTCAGGAATTGTTTGAGCAAGCGTATCGACATCGGCCAAACCAGAGCATTCGTCTGCACCGGTATATTTTGCGATGCTTGCCGCCGCACGAACTGAGCCGCGCACGGCATCCGGCCCCAGATCGGACGTGCTTGCCGAACCGCTCTGCTTGCCGAAATAGACAGTCACCCCAAGACCTTTGTCGCGCGTATGCTCAACGGTCTCGACTTCGCCCAATCTTACCGAGACCGACAGACCCTGGCTTACGCTCACGCTGGCTTCAGCCGCGCTCGCACCCTGGCGCAAAGCTTCGGCGAGAACATCACTAACCAACACACGCAACGATTCCAGCGTTGTCCCTGGGCTTGCCGGCCGTATTTGCTTCGTCATCTCTCCCAGACTCCTATCCTGCATGCTTGTTTATAGCGCCAGGATTGCCCCAGCGATGAACGTCTTCCACCTCTACTCCAACCCACCACAGATCGCCGATGCTGTCACGACTGTGACCGCCGACGATTCGCTGCCCTTGGCCGAGCATGATATGCGCTAGATGAGCTCGCGCTTCGCTGAATTGGCGATATACGTGCCATTGCACGATATTGCCCTGTCCAGCTTCGGGAAGGGGCCTGTCTTCGCTCAGAAATTGTTCGTTCATGTCATCAGTCTCCGATGCCGCGCTTCCTACTTCGCCCAACATAGGTGCCCAGCTTTGCGACGTGATGCGTTAACCGCCCTGGGTACCACCAACAGTAAGACCTTCGATGAGCAGCGTCGGCTGCCCAACGCCGACCGGCACGCTTTGGCCCTCCTTGCCGCATGTACCGACACCCGAGTCAAGCTGTAGGTCGCTGCCGACGCGTGCCACGCGGGTCAGGACATCCGGACCGTTACCGATGAGCGTCGCGCCTTTGACGGGTCGGGTTATCTTGCCATTTTCAATTAGATAAGCCTCGCTTGTCGAAAAGACAAACTTGCCGGAAGTAATATCCACTTGGCCGCCACCGAAGTTGACGGCATAAAGACCTTTGTCGACTGAGGCGATTATCTCTTGCGGATCATGCTTTCCGGCCAACATGTACGTGTTTGTCATTCTCGGCATGGGAATATGTGCATATGATTCGCGCCGGCCATTGCCGGTTGGAGCCATCCCCATGAGACGCGCATTCAATAGGTCCTGAATGTAGCCCCGAAGAATTCCGTTTTCGATGAGCACGGTTTGCTGTGTTGGCGTTCCCTCGTCATCAACGCTAAGCGAACCACGGCGATTGGGCAGAGTGCCGTCGTCTACCACTGTACATTCCGGCGAAGCAACGCGTTCCCCTATTCGTCCCGCGAAAGCCGATGTTCCCTTGCGGTTAAAGTCTCCTTCCAGTCCGTGACCTATTGCCTCGTGCAGCAGAATACCTGGCCACCCGGGACCGAGAACGACCTTCATGGTTCCGGCAGGCGCGGCATCCGCTTCGAGATTGACCAGGGCCTGACGTACCGCTTCGCGTGCGTAGGAAAGACCGGCTCCGCCGTCAAGAAACTGCTGATATGTAAAACGACCGCCTCCTCCATGACTCCCCTGTTCGCGTCGCCCGCCCTGTTCGACAATCACTGTCACGTTAAGCCTGACAAGCGGACGAATGTCTGCCGCCTGCACACCATCGCTGCGGATCAGCAAAATAATGTCCTGTACTCCAGACAGACTGGCCATTACTTGCTTCACACGCGGATCCTGCCGGCGCGCCTCGGCCTCCACCAGCTCCAGAAGCTGCACCTTGGCCGCATCTTCCAAGCTCGTCAGCGGGTCATTCGGCCGATACAAGTTAAGATTTTTGCCTGTGCGCCAAACCGCGGGCACGCTCAGGTCTCCGCCCTGCCTTGCAATCGCGCGAGCCGCGTCTGCAGCTTCCAACAGTGCCGGTAGGACAATATCATCGGAATAGGCAAATCCGGTTTTCTCGCCGCTGACAGCACGTACACCTACCCCTTGCTCGATATTGTGGCTGCCGGACTTAACCTGACCTTCCTCCAGCATCCACCCCTCATGCCGGCTGTACTGGAAATACAGATCTGCGTAATCGACACGATGACCCAGCAGGCGCCCGATAAGTTTGCCGATCTCACCTTCGTCTATTCCGGCAGGTTTGAGTAAGGTTTCACGCACCTGAAGCAACACATCACTCATGCGCGGAACCTCCTGTGATTTATGCTGGGAAAGTTGGCGCGCACCCGGTCTTGCAGCTTGGGGTCGAGATCCGCAATGACAAAACCCGAGCCCCGCGCCAAGCGGTCAAGAACCTCGCCCCAAGAATTTGCGATCATGCTGTCACCGAATGTCTCGCGCCCGTTCAGATGGTAACCACCCTGCGCGGCGGCGATTACATAACTCAGATTCTCCACGGCACGTGCCCGCACCAACACCTCCCAGTGGGCGCGGCCGGTACGCACCGTAAAGGCCGATGGAACCGCAAACAGCTCCGCACCAGCATCTAGCATGCGGCGGAACAGCTCCGGGAATCGCAAGTCATAACACACCGCCAACCCCAACTTTCCGAACGGAGTCGCCACCACTACGCTGTCACTGCCCGGTTCTATTGCAGCCGACTCGTTATACTCTTCGCCACTCTCCAAACGCACGTCGAAAAGATGAATCTTGTCGTAGCGCGCAACGCGCACGCCGCGGTCATCAAATAAAAGGCACGCGGCCCTGACACGGCCGTTCTGCGCTGTCCGCATTGGAATGGTACCGCCCACCAGCCAGACACCGTGGCGCTGCGCTTGGCTTGAGAGAAATTCCTGCATCGGACCAATCCCGTCAGTTTCCGCGACAGCCAGGCGATCGGCGTCCTTCATAGGCATGATGGCGAAATTTTCCGGTAACACCACCAGTCCGGCGCCGGCCGCGGCAGCGTTGGCAATCAGCCGTGCAGCCTCATTAAGGTTCGCACCAACCTGCGGACCGCTGGCCATCTGAATTGCGGCAATCTTACTCAACGTTTCGTGCTCCCTGTTTCTGTAAAATCACTATCATCAAGTCCTTATCTCCTGTACCAGGATCGAGCTGAATGTTCGATGCGGGCACGCCGAGAGCAACCAGCCACGCCCGCAGTTTTTCCGCCCGCGATCTGCCCGAATTCAAATCTGTGTAGCGTATGACCAGCTTATCGCCCTTGCGCTCCCTGAATTTGGCAATCAGGGCAGTTATCCCAGGCAGACGCGCGACATCTTGGCCGGAACGTATTTGCGCCCAGTCAGCGGGCTTCACTTTCACGGAAGCGCCCGCCGCGGCAGCTGGCCCGGCTGCGATCAGCATAAGCAGCAGGGGTAATGCGAGCGCAGATCGTAGTCTAATTGCGTTCATTATGGCGCCTGAATGCCAATTCGGGATAACGTCACTTTGCCGGCGTGGGCGGCAAGAAGATGGACCGGTCAACCTTGCTCACCGTAGGGTTATCCCAGGAACCCTTCACGGTGTATTTCGTGCGTGTACTTTGCTCTATCGGCTTCTTCAATATGTCTCGGGCCACGGCAACCGCTGCTCCCACTACGGGGCCACCCAAAAGTATGCCTGTCATCGTTAGCTGGTCACCGAGGCGCGGTACCACGCTGACGTCGAGATCCATGTCTCGGGTCGCCAGACCCAGGCGACCGGTAATTCCAATGTTGGCGGAGGGACCCTTTATCACCAGATTCTGTGTGTAGGCATTTCCGTTCTCCACCGTAACTTGTGACTGTATGCTATCAAACGTAAAGCCTTTGCCGAAGACATTACTGAAATCCAAAACGAGATAGCGCGTAAGTGCGCGTGTGTCGATGAGACCCAAAAGACGCCCGGCACCTCCCGGACTGATATTCGGTAAACGGCCGTTGTTCAGTGAAAATGAACCGCTGCCATTAAGTAATGCCGCGCTGAAATCCGTCGCGGGTCCGGCCCAGGTCCAATTTCCGCTGGCCTGCAACTTGCCCTGTGCGATCTCCCCAGGGAAACCGAAGCGGTCCAGTACCAAACCGAAGTCGTCACTGCTGACCTTGGTCTGGATGTTTGTCAGCTGACCACCAGCTGGCGTGATTTGCCAATCGCCGGTGGCACTTACATCCAGATTTGGCTGGGCCAGATTAATTGTTTGGAAATGCCAACCATTACCGGAAGGTAGCGCGTCGAATTGCAGCGTGCCCAGCGCTTTGCCCCAGGCTTGAAAATCCTGGGCATGAATATGCAGTTCAGGTAAGGAACGCGGATCCATATCCGCCGATCGACCGCCAATAGCAGCAGGCGTCTGTTCGGGAATTGCGAGTCTTTTTAATGTCAAATCGATTACATCACGGTGCGTGACGCTTGGTATCCCATTAGAGCTCTTTGGCGTTGCGCTAGGACCGGCTGAAGGCACAACTGGTCCCAGGACGCCTGAGAGAGCCGATAAACCAGTTTTCGGTGCCGGGGGCTGGGGTGTAGCAACGGTGATGCGCTTGATGTCCAGCGTGCCGTCCACGGCATCCCCATTGAGCCGACCATACCAACCATCCGTGTTTCTGGCGAGCGTCATTGCCAAACTGCCAAATCGGCGGCCAAATATATACAGCCCCCCAACGTTGGCTTCCACGTTGGTAACGACGCTGGAAAATGCAGAGGAAGATCCAGCCGTACTGACGTCTTTTATCACGCGCCACCAGCGATCAGCGTCCAGGCCGGGGGTGTGAATGCCGAGTACGATGCCGCGGGACTTTGGAAGTTCCGCCACCCGGTCACCAATTTCAATCGCACCCCCGTTTAGATGCCAATGTCCGCTTGCCGATCTGGCCAGTGCGAAACGACCGCTGAGCTGGTTTCTGATACCCAAATCCAGCAACTGCAAGTCCGGCGAGATCTCGTGGGACGTTACGATCAGTTTGGCGGCAACCCCGGAAGGTTTGTCGAGCGGGGCGGGGAAGCTGGCCCCCAGCTGTTGCAGATCCATCATCAAATCCAGGCTGAGGCCCGGGTGGGTAAACCGCAGATTCATGCGCCACGGAACATTTCCGCTCAGGCGATTGCCCATCGCGTCACCCAATACCTGACGCATGCCAGTGTCAGTGATCTCCCCCTTCGCCTTGATCACCACATTCGGCTGGGCAGACGAACGTCCGGTGGTGGTCGAAACCTGAAGCGAGGCGTTGCCGCCCAGAAACCGGCCTTGTACGACGCCACCATTCAGGCCTTGGCGATCGAATTCCAATGCGCCGTTTAGCGAATTCAGACTCACCCCTTTAATTGGTGAATACAATGTGGCGTCGTAGAATTCGTAGAGGCCATTGAGTCTAGTGTCCTCCGGAGACTCGGCCGGAATCGTGAGATCCAGGCTGAGCAGACCCTGTCCGCTGCCATGCAGGCCAGGCAAAAGAAACTGAGACCACCCCTTCAAGTCGCTCTTATAGAGCACGGCCAGCGTCTGATCGACCGGCCCGGACACCTGCCCCCCAACACGAACGATGGCGCCAGTCGGTGCTGCCAAATCATCGACTGTAACCGCCACGCGCCCAACCGCTAGACCACCGATCGTCCCGCTGCGTCCTACTACCGATAGTCCTGCCCCGCTAAACAACAGGTCGGCATCGATGTTCTTGATACTTGGCCATCCGGAAAGGTACTGGAACACTCCGTCGTGAACATGCGCAAGCACTTCAAAACGGCCATTTCCATCACGAAACGGAAAATCGCCCAGTGCTCCATCGACAATAACGTGTCCAGAGGTGACAGTTCCAGACACTACGGCGTGCTTAAGCCACTGGCGAAGTTTGGGATGCAAAACGCTCGGGTAATAGCGAGCTGCGTGCGCCCCGTTTCCGTCGCTAAAATCCAATCGCAATTTGATTTTTGGCGAGTTGTTGGCATCCTGCGGTAAACGCAGATCAAATTCACCATGCAAATTAGCATCATCGGCGACAATATCCAGGTCCTCGCCGCGTACGCGCCAGGAACCCGAATCCTGTTTCCACGTAACACGACCACCTGCGCGGCGAAAACCGATCGCATTCTGGAACACGCGCGGCAGAGTCACTTGGCCGGCTTGGCACTTGAGCGCAAGTTCCCCGCCGGAATTATCGAATGACAGATGGCCGGTCAAGCCGCTAACTCCAGGCAACGTACTGTAGGCATTAAAGCGCACGTTTTGCAGATCGCCTTCTACCGAGTAATCGAATGATTGAGCGTCCGTATTGACAAAAGCTATTTTGAGATTGTTAGCGACGCCCCCTGGATGAATCGCACGCAACAACTCAAGCGGGCTGCTGTTGTCCTTGAGTCCAGACAAGAATGCATTCAAGTCATCAACATTGACATGCTGCACACGCAGAACATTCTTGTCGGGCTCATGCGAAATATTAAGTGTCCCGGCCGACCATGGAGCCGATACCAGGCCAAGCCGCAGTCGCTGCAGTTCCAGCCTCCAGCTAGTTCCGCCGGAGCTTGCCGCCCACTTAACATCGGCCGCCGCCGTATTGATGGTAAATGGTGCGACGCCGGGCAACGCCAGCTTTAGCGCTGTCACTCCAGCGTGACCACGGACCGCCGTTGGAACACCGTCTTCCCATTTACTTGCCAGATTCACATCGAATCGACCTTCTAGTCCAGCCGGCAATTTTTCGCGGAGGATTTTTGGAAGCGCGTAAGTACTGAGTCCTTCGGCCTGAATGTCCATCTCGCCATACCAATTTCCAGGTGCTAGCGGATCGCCTTTTACATCCGCAGTTAAAGAGCAGGTATGGCACATATTCGCCGGGAAAACTGCATTCAATCGCAGCTGATGGCGCGAGCCGCTGTTCATCAGGCTCAGGTTCACTTGTGAAAGGCGGATTGGCGCCTCGGATGACATATGATCCCACCACTGCATTTCACCGTCTTCCACCGCAACGTCATTCTGTTGAAACAGCCAGGGAAGGAATCCCTCTTCCTGTCCGGGAATGTTTCCGCCAACGGCGTCAAGGCCGCCAATGCGAAAACTGCCATTGGCCAAGCGCTCAAATGAAAGCCTCGGCTGTACTAGCTTCAAGCTGTTGATCTCGAATTGGCCAATCATCAGCGGTAACCAGGCCAGCGTGATGCGTACCTCCTTAAGTTGAACAACCGATTGCCCGCTGCCGGAAAGGACCGACAGGCCGTAAACCCGCAGTCCCGGGTTCAACCCGCGCCAGTAAGCCTCTGACCGATCGATTTGAACGTGGTAAGCAGAGCGCTGGCTGATGTAATGGGCGATTTCGTCCTTGCGTCCGGCCACCGTCGGCAGCCAAGCGTGCGCAACAACCAGCAATGCGGTAAACAGGGCCAAAAAGATGACCGCAGTAAAAGAACCCCAGCGCGTAATGGCGAGTATTTGGCGGCGTCGGCGTCTCCAGAATTCATCCACCGCACCCAATCGCGCCATCCCCTGGGGACCCAGGGCGAGATGTTGTCCAATCTTGCGTAGATAGCGATGCATCGGGCTATTTTGCCCCATAGCGCGTCGGGTAGGTAGGGATCGGTCTTCTTGCTTGCCGGTCGGCGGTAAGAGAGTAAATTTCCGACCAACCCAGGCGATTGATCTGCCCAGGCCTGGTCGTGGCGAAAACAGATAGCGCGTCGTAACGGCGTTTCGGTGCTAGCACGCAGTTTTCGCCGGTGCCGTTACGGCATTGAGCAGAAGAACGTTGGCTTGAAAATCGCCGGCTTTCTGGCTCAAATCGAGCATCATCATCGAGAAACGGGGTTTGCGGCCGCAGAGCACTGCGCATAACGTCACTGCCGCAGGCGTCATTTCAGGCCATATGCGCAACGGCAAATCTCGCTAAAGCATGACAACGTCGAACTGTTCCTGATTGTAGAGTGTTTCCACCTGCAGATGCACCGGTTTGCCAATAAACTCTTGTAGTTGCACCAAACTGACCGATTCCTCGTCCAGCAGCAAATCGATAACTACCTGCGAAGCAAGGACAAGATACTTGTCCGCGCCGAACTGCCGTGCCTCGCGCAAAATTTCGCGGAAAATTTCAAAGCAAACGGTCTGTGGCGTTTTGAGCACGCCCCTTCCCTTGCATGCGGGGCATGGCTCGCACAGCACATGTTCCAGACTTTCCCTGACGCGCTTGCGGGTAATTTCCACCAGACCGAGCGGCGACATTTCGGTTAGATAAGTCTTGGACCGGTCTCGCGCCAAGGCCTTTTCGAGCGCACGTAAAACCTGGCGCTTGTGTTCGGCATCTTCCATGTCAATAAAATCTATGATGATCATTCCCCCAAGATTACGCAGGCGCAATTGCCTGGCAATCACCTGGGTTGCCTCAAGATTGGTTTTGAACAACGTTTCCTCGAGATTTTTGCGGCCGACGTAGGCGCCAGTATTGACATCTATCGTCGTCATCGCTTCCGTTTGATCTATGATGAGGTAGCCGCCGGACTTGAGAGGAACCTTGCGCTCAAGGGCCTTTTTTATCTCGTCTTCGACCGAGTACAGATCAAAGATGGGCCGTTCTCCCGGGTAGTACTCGATGCGATTATCCACTTCCGGGATGAACTCGCGCACGAAGTCGCGAGCTCTCTGAAACGTCTCACGCGAGTCAATGCGTACCTTTTCGACATTCTCCCGCACCAGATCGCGCATTGCGCGCAGCGCAAGCGCCAAATCCTCGTGCAGCAAACTGCACGGTGGTGCCCCGTTGATTCGCTCCTGGATGGCCAACCATACGCGACGCAGATAACGAATGTCGGTCCTGAGCTCTTCGTCGCTAACGGCTTCTGCGACTGTTCGCAGTATGTAGCCGCCTTCGTCGCCATCATCCATCGCGGACTTCACCGCATTACGCAGCCGTTCCCTTTCGGAGTCATCGCCTATCTTCTGGGATATGCCAATGTGTTTGGTATAAGGCATGTACACCAAATATCGCGCTGGCAATGTGATATGGGTCGTCACCCGCGCACCCTTAGTACCTATGGGATCCTTGACTACCTGAACCACTATGATCTGGCCATCGCGCAATAAATCGCCGATCGCGCTCGATTCTGAATTCTGATTGGTGCTGCCGGACGCAGATCCGGAACGCGACTGGGTCGCTGACACCACGCTACGGACGTCTGACACATGCAAGAATGCCGCGCGTTCAAGACCGATATCTATGAATGCCGCCTGCATACCTGGCAGAATGCGCGATACTTTGCCCATGTAGATATTTCCGACGATACCGCGATTGCGGGTACGCTCGATGTGCACTTCCTGAAGCACGCCGTTTTCAATTATCGCCACGCGCGATTCCTGCGGCGTCACATTAATAAGTATTTCCTCGCTCACGGAATTCTCATCCCCAGTTGTCTCAGTATCAGAGCAAGTTCGTAAAGTGGCAAACCCATGACGCTTGAGTAGCTACCCTCCAACCGAACTATGTAACCTGCCGCCAGCCCCTGGATTGCGTAGGCGCCAGCCTTGTCCAATGGTTCTCCGGAGTCCCAGTAGCGCGCAATGTCATTCTCGGACATCGGTCCGAAAGTGACACGATTTTCACTCAGGCTTCGATACTCCTTGCCCTGATGAATCACGCATATACCGGTCACCACGTCGTGCGTCCTTCCGGCCAGACGGCGCAACATCTCGCAGCCATGTTCGCGATCCCGCGGCTTGCCGAGAATCGATTGATCGATGACAACTTCGGTATCCGCGCCAAGCACCGGTATCGAATTATGCCGCATGGCGCTGACACGCCTCGTTGCGTAGCGGGCTTTGTCCGTTGATACGCGCAAAACATAGTCAGCCGCCGACTCCCCGTCTCCGACAAGTTCGGCCACCTCCGATGGCATAACCTCGAATACGACGCCGATCTGGCGGAGCAACTCCTGCCTGCGCGGACTTGCCGAAGCTAGAATAACCTTTGCATCGTGCATATTCTGGTTTCTTTTACCAACGACGATTGTGGGAGCCGCACTTTGACGCGCATCCCCTTTATACCTTTATTTTAGTTGCCCGCGGTAAAAAAAGTCAGTCGCGATGGTAGGGCAGATGATTGAGCATGCTCCATGCACGGTACAACTGTTCCGCTATCAGGACGCGGACGAGGGGATGGGGCAAAGTCAGTGCCGACAGGGACCATAATTCGTCGGCCTGGTCGAGACATTCTCTAGCCAACCCCTCGGGACCGCCGATCAAAACAGCAACGTCTCGGCCATCCCTCAACCACTCTGCCAAAGCCCGAGCAATTTGCTCGGTCGAATGGGCCGTGCCTTGACGTTCCAGGGCTATCAGCCTTGCACCTCGTGGCACCGCGGCTAGACAGCGTGCGCCTTCCTCGCGCACTATCGATGCCAGATCGGCTCCCTTGCGGCGAACGCCTGCCGAAACCTCATGCAACTCCAGCCGGCAGCCGGAACGCAAGCGCTTGGCATAGTCGGCATATCCGATGTTGACCCAATCCGGCATGCGTGTGCCGACGGCGATGAGACGTATATGCATGGCAAGACTATTCGCGCAGACTCACATGCGCAGCAAAAAAACGCCGAAATACCGCTCAGTGTCCGGCAACATCGGCTCGCTCGCCATCACCCCACAGTTTTTCAAGATTGTAAAAATCACGCGTTTGCGGCCGCATGATATGAACCACCACATCGCCGAAATCGATTAGCACCCAATCCCCGGTATCTTCCCCTTCGCTACCCACTGCCGAACGCCCGGAATCGCGCATGCTTGTACGCACTTTGTCAGCCATGGAGATTACGTGCCGGTTGGAAGTACCGCTTACAATCACCATGTAGTCCGTGAAGTCAGTCACTTTACGAACGTCTAGTACCTGAATATCCTGCCCTTTGGCATCCAGGAGTGTGTCGTATATCAGTTTCTGTACCGTATTTGCAGGCATTATGTCCTCTGGGTTGAATTGCGATATAAACCATGGTTCAAGACAAACTCCTCCACGCACTCCGGCAGCATTCCGTGTACTGACTCACCTCGCGCCAGCGCTGCGCGGATCTGTGACCCAGAGATGTACTGGAGACTGACGGCCTGGAATGCAAGCCGACCCGCGGGCGCGGCCGCGAGTTCGTTGGGGTCGGTACAGCGACGTCCGCGCATCCACGCCGGAATGGCCTCGTCCCCCGGAGGGGGCCCCCAACCTGGCCGCTGCATGACCACCAGGTGCGCCATGTTCGGTAGCTCGTGTGCCCTGTGCCATGATTCCAAACCGAGAAAGGCGTCCATACCAACAATCAGGCACAGTGGTTGCGAGCCCAGCTCCCGGCGCAATGATTCAAGCGTCAACATTGTATAAGACGGCCCACCGCGACGAATTTCGCGGTCATCGGCCCGAAAGCCGGGAATCTCGGATACTGCGAGTTCCACCATGCGCAGCCGCTGGCTGGCACTTGCTGTGGGTGCACAACGGTGGGGAGGATTCGCCGCAGGAACAAAACGCACTTCTTCTAAGGCAAGCGCCGACATGATTTCGAGGGCCGGTCGCAGATGCCCGAAGTGTATCGGATCAAACGTACCGCCAAAAATGCCGATGGGCTGCACTCGCCGCTTGTAACGCTCCGCGTCTCCGCTTGATCACGGTAGAGGATATCATAGCTGGCCATGCCGGCCGTCGCAAACATCGGCTCCGGCAGCAGCTTTTCACTCAAGGCAGTGGAGTTCATTGCCTCTGTACCCAGTCGGCGTCGGCCTACTTGCGGATATGGCCGTCACCCAACACTACAAATTTCTGCGACGTGAGCCCCTCCAATCCGACCGGCCCGCGCGCATGCAGCTTGTCCGTAGATATGCCGATTTCAGCGCCTAGCCCATATTCAAAACCATCGGCGAAGCGCGTTGAGGCATTGACCATAACTGAACTGGAATCGACCTCACGCAAAAAACGCCGAGCGTGTGTGATGTCTTCGGTAACGATTGCATCAGTGTGCTGGGAGCCGTAACGCGCAATGTGCTCGATTGCCTGATCCAGGCCCTCGACGACGCGCACCGAAAGGATAGGAGCCAAATACTCCGTATACCAGTCCTCCTCGGTTGCAGCCTTGATCCCGGGAAGGATTCGACGTGTTATTTCGCAACCACGAAGTTCTACCGCCTTTTCCTGATACATCGCGCTCAGCGGCGGCAAAACCTTTTCCGCAATAGCACGCGCAACCAACAGCGATTCCATCGTGTTACAGGTGCCGTAGCGCTGAGTCTTGGCATTGAAGGCGATTCGCAGCGCTTTATCCAAATCGGCCTTATCATCAATGTATACGTGGCATACGCCATGAAGATGCTTGATTACCGGAATTGTGGCCTCGCTGCTAACCCGTTCGATCAGGCTCTTGCCGCCGCGCGGTACGATCACGTCGACAAACTCCTTCATGCGAATCAACTCACCCACTGCGGCACGGTCCGTCGTCTCAATTACTTGAACTGAATCCTGCGGCAAGCCAGCCTTCGCGAGGCCCTCGCGGATGCAGACGGCGATCGCCTGGTTGGAATGCAGTGCTTCCGAGCCGCCGCGCAATATCGAGGCATTGCCGGACTTAAGGCACAGACCGGCGGCATCTGCGGTAACATTTGGGCGCGATTCATAAATGATACCGATCACTCCAAGCGGCACACGCATCCGGCCCACCTGGATACCAGAGGGGCGAAAGCTAAGACCCGATATCTCGCCCACGGGATCAGGCAGATCGGCAATCTGGCGCAGACCTTGAGCCATTGCAGTGATACCCTGGGAATTCAATGTCAGCCTATCAAGAGAGGCGGCGTCAAGACCATGGCGCGCGCCGGCATCAAGATCCTTCTTGTTGGCCTGAATCAGCTTATCGGCGCTTTGCTCGATGGCATCGGCCATAGCGACAAGAGCGGCATTTTTCGCCGCCGTTTCGGCGCGCGCGGTATCGCGTGCCGCCACTCGGGCACGCCGCCCCACCTGCTCCATGTACTGACTGATCTCAAGCGCTGTCGATTGGCGCGATGCCGTGCTCATGTTACTAATCTCCGGATATATCGGACCCATGCGAGCAGCGGGCCCATCCACCGCCTACCCGCCTACGCCAAGACACGCACTCCGCAGAACGCCAGCACCAGCGACTCAATTTCCTGCCACGCGTTGCCTTTGGCTCGACCCTTAACAAGGCGATCGATGCGCGCTGCACGCACCAGGATTGCTGGCCAGCGTCGCGCCTTTAGGCGCCGCAATGCCTTAACAACCAAAGGCCGGCGACTTGCCCACACCCGGTGTGCCTGCAGCACACCAGCCTCTGGACGCCCATCGGCAATCTGTGCCGCGATTTGGGCCATACTGCGGGCTTCCCGTACCAGGGCCCACAGAACCAGTATCGGCTCAACGCCCTCGGCACGCAAGCTTTCCAGGACGCGCACTGCGGAGCGGGCATCGCCGGCAAGGCAGCTGTCCGCGAGGCCAAATACCGTAAACCGAGTGTTATCGGCCAACATGGCCTCGACGTCCGCCAGCCGCACTTCCGCATCGCCATAGAGCAGCGCCAGCTTGTCAACTTCCTGGGCGGCCGCCAGCAGGTTTCCTTCCATATGATACGCCAACAGGTTTGTCACCCCAGTTTCGACACGTAGACCTTTAGAACGAATGCGGCGCTCGATCCATTCTGGCAATCTTTCGACGCTAATGGGCCAGATCATCACGGCAACCCCCGCGTCGTCTAGCGACTTGGCCCATCCGCTTTCGCGGGTTTGCTTGTCCAATTTTCCCGTGATCACCATAAGCAAGGTATCAGCCGCGGGATTCGCAGCCAGTTCCGCAAGGATCCGGCCTCCGTCAGCACCCGGTTTGCCGTTTGGCATGTTCACTTCCAGCAGCCTGCGCTCGGCAAACAAGGAAAGTGATTGGCTAGACGAACGCAGACTTTCCCAGTCGAACGCACCATCCACATTGAGCACGTGGCGCTCGACATAGCCGGCCTCGCTAGCCCGCTGGCGTATTGCGTCGCAACATTCCTGAATCACCAGAGGTTCGTCGCCACTGATCAGATACACGGGGGCAAGTCTCTTGCGCAGCTGGTCGTTCAGGCGATCAGGGTCGATCTGCATTTCGAGCGGACCTCGCTAGCGCGGAAGGGATGCAAGTTCGCGGATAATCTGGTCGATCGCATCCCGGCGCATTTGATCCTGCAGGGACTGGTTTTCCCGTTCAGTCGCGAGCACATTGAGCTTGTTAAAACTGTAGTCTCGCTGAATCTTTATGGTCCGATCACGAATTATTGGGTGACCCGAAGCATCGGAAAGGCTGAAGCTTACCTTGTAATTCATGATGTAATCGCTTGCGGTACCGGTAACATCGATAGCGGCGATCTCGCTGGTAATGGTCTCCCCGGAAACCGTCAGGGTAGGAACGGGTGCTGTTGAATCGTCGACCAAATGCGCACCGGCCTCGGTGCGCAATGCATCACGCAATTCAACCAGCACGGTAGGATATGCCGATGCTCCGCCCATGGTTACACGCAGCCGCGACAGCTGCGGCGGCAACGTAGTCGACTCAACACCTCGCAAATGGAAGCCGCATCCGCTGAGTTGCAAACAGCAGGCTGCAATCAACACGCCCAGACTTCGCGAAGTAAAACCACTCGCCATACGCTCCCGGAAATCTGCCACCTTCTATTTATCCTGCCACAACGATGTTCACGAGCCGGCCCGGCACAACCACCACTTTCTTGACCGACTTGCCTTCGACATGTCGTGCCACCGCCTCGTCGGCGAGCGCCAGCGCGCGCACCGCTTCTTCGCTGGCCTGAGCCGGAACAATCACCCTTGCGCGCAACTTACCATTGACCTGAACGACCATCTCGATGCTGGCCTGCTCAAGAGCGGCCTGATCCACCTGTGGCCAAGGCGCGGTCAGAATGTCCGCGCCGTATTCCGCACTATACTGAAGCTCTTGCCAAAGCACATGCGTGATGTGCGGCACAATAGGGGCAAGAACGCGCAGCAAGATACCCGTGCCTTCTGCCAGAATATGCTGCCGGACTGACCCCAGGGTTTCAGCCTCTTTCCAACCGTCGCCAGACTGTCCAGGAAAACCGCCGGCCAGCAGGTTCAGCATCTGCATCGCAGCTGAAACAACAGTATTGAATTGCTTCTTGTTGATGTCGTCCGTGGCCTGGCGCAATAAACCATGAAGTTTACGTCGAATTTCCTTTTGTGCTTCGCTGGCGTTGGACCAATCGTACGGAGGTTGTGGCCGAATTGGTGCAACGCCGGCATCGCCGATGAACCATTCCCGATGCAGACGCAAACCGAAATCCCATAGCCTGCGCAGGAATCGGTAGGCGCCTTGAACACCGGAATCAGACCATTCAAGGGTCATCTCCGGTGGCGCGGCAAACATCATAAACAGCCGCGCCGTATCGGCCCCATACTGTTCAATGAGCGCTTGCGGATCGACGCCGTTGTTCTTCGACTTCGACATGGTACCGATGCCACCAGAATCAACCGCCTGACCGTCGCTTTTGAGGATTGCGCCGATCCTGTTGCCCTTTTCATCGAGCTTGAACTCCACATCTGACGGGTTGAAATAGGCGATTCGTCCAGTGGCAGGCTTGCGAAAGAAGATTTCGTTCAAGACCATTCCCTGCGTCAGCAGTCTCTCAAACGGTTCGTCTCCTCGAACCAGCTTTAAGTCGCGCATCACCTTCCACCAAAAACGCGAATATAAAAGGTGCAGGATGGCATGCTCGATACCACCGATGTACTGGTCGACCGGCATCCAATAGCCGGACTCGTCCGTCACCATTGCGTCCACGCGCCCAGCCGCGACAGGCAAAGAGCAAAATCGAGCGTAATACCAGGACGAGTCTACGAAGGTATCCATTGTATCGGTTTCGCGCCGCGCCTCTTTTCCGCACTTGGGACAGCGACAGTTGACAAAGTCAGCCCGCTTATTCAATGGATTCCCAGTTCCGTCGGGCACGGAATCCTCGGGTAGCACTACGGGCAGGTCTTTCTCTGGAACAGGCACGTCACCACATGCGCCGCAGTGGATTATTGGTATCGGGCAACCCCAGTAGCGCTGGCGCGAGATACCCCAGTCGCGCAACCGCCACATTACCTGCTTGTCGCCAAGCCCCTTGGATTTGAGGTCGGCAGCAATGGCGTCCACTGCTCCGCCAAAATCGAGCCCGTCGTAAATTCCCGAATTAACACAGCGGCCGCGCGTCTTATCCGCATACCATTCCTGCCACCGATCAACCGAGAAGGATTCGCCAGGCACCTGAATAACTTGTTTGATCGGTAACCCGTACTGCGTGGCAAAATGGAAATCGCGCTCGTCATGCGCCGGAACCGCCATCACCGCGCCCTCGCCATACCCCATGAGAACGTAGTTGCCGATCCAAACCGGTATCTGCTCACCGGTCAGCGGGTGTGTCACTGTTAACCCAGTCGCTATGCCCTTCTTTTCAATCGTTGCCAGGTCGGCTTCCATCACTGTTCCGCGACGGCATTCCTCCACGAAAGCCGCGATTTCCGGACTACGTGCCGCAACATATGTTGCGAGCGGGTGTTCGGCAGCGACCGCGCAAAATGTGACTCCCATCATGGTGTCGGCGCGGGTCGTGAAGACCCAAAGATTTTCCCGCTTTCCTTCGACACTGTAGGGAAACGCGAAACGCACGCCCACGCTCTTTCCAATCCAGTTGGCCTGCATGGCGCGCACTCGCTCTGGCCAGTCGGGCAGTTTTTCCAGGTCAGCGAGCAATTCTTCGGCATATTTCGTAATCGCGAGGTAATACATGGGAATCTCGCGTTTCTCGACCAGCGCACCAGTTCGCCAGCCACGGCCGTCGATGACCTGCTCGTTCGCAAGCACCGTCTGGTCGACTGGGTCCCAGTTGACGATCCCGGTTTTCTTGTAGGCAATCCCCTCGCTGAGCATGCGCAGAAACAACCACTGATTCCATTTGTAGTAGTCTGGCTTACAAGTCGCCAGTTCGCGCGTCCAATCGATGGCGAATCCCAGCGACTTCAGCTGTCGCCTCATATAGTCGATGTTGTCGTAAGTCCACTTCGCTGGCGGCACGCCGTTCGCCAGCGCGGCGTTTTCCGCTGGTAAACCGAATGCGTCCCAACCCATAGGCTGAAGAACATTCTTGCCCTGCATGCGTTGAAAGCGCGCAATGACGTCTCCGATCGTGTAGTTGCGCACATGCCCCATATGAAGCCTGCCCGAAGGGTAGGGAAACATGGACAGGCAATAGAATTTGGCACGGCCTTCCTGTGGCGTTGCTTTGAAGCTTTGCTGCTGGCCCCAGTACTCCTGGGCCTGTTGTTCTATTTCCTTTATTTCCTTCGACAAATAGCGCGCGTGCATCTGAATTCAACCAATACCGGAGAGAGGGGATGTCAAACTTTATTGAGGCAAAGGATACCGTATTCCAGGGCACGGGTCTCGTGTCGTAACGGCGACACCTGACCTGGGTCTGGCGACCAAGGCTGCGCCCCTTCGGCCCGATCGGCGCGTCTTGCGCAGATCGACCGAATTGCTAGAGGGCAGCCAAAGGGGCGCAGCCGGCAGAACTCAAGGACAGGAAAGGCTTGCAGATTCTTAGGTCCGTACCGCGCGGCCCGCACCTGTTCAGGTCTTATTTCAGCAGCAGGCAACAGTACTACAGCACGGCCGAGCAGACGCCGTTACCCGGCACCAATCAGGCGCCATTGCGCTGCCCGGCAAAATCACTTGGTCTACTTTCCACTGCTTGCGTCGTACCGCTGCATAACCTGCTGGGTGATATCGAGATCCGGATCGGAATAAAGCACCATCAGTTCGGTTTTCTCGAACACCAAGTTGAGTTTGTCCTTCTTTGCAATCTGCGTGATGATACCCCGGATTTTCTCGACCGCCTTCTGCGTGAATTCGTTGTCCTTTTGATGCACTAGGTTCTGGTCAGCACCCACCATTTGCTGATACTTCTGCATTTCGTCCTGGAATTCCTTCTGTTTTTCCTTTTTTTGGGCATCGGACAGAGTCAATTGATCTTTCTCGAAACTGTCCTTCATCCCCTGCAGCTTTTGGGTCTCCTTATTAAGCTCAGCCTGCTTCACCTTTACCATCGCCTGCATTTCAGCCTGGTGTGCTTTGCCAGCATTGCTTTCTAAAAGCACCTTCTGCATGTCGACATATCCAATTCGAAGGCTGTCCGCGCCGTATGAAGGTGCGCCCGCCATGATGCCGGCTGCGAGAAGCAGAGCGGCCAAAATCTTCGTCTTCATGAATTGCTCCTGGGTAAAATGACATTAGCATCAAGATCGGCGCCAATGGCCTTTAATGCGGCTGGCGCCCTCGGGCAAAGATTATTTCACAGCCCCGGTCGGAGCGTAAATGCCAATCTCGTGCATCCCATCAGCGTTGGAGCAGCAGTGTTCAACTTGCCTATATTTTATACACTCCACTCCAATTCCCGGCATTTCCTGTGATGCGCTCGACTATCGCAAGGGTCTCGACCGCTTCCAATTCGCCGACCGCCCTGTCTGTGGCGTTATCGCAATCCCGTTATACAAGCTCCGGAGCTGACCCCATCCTCCACTCGCTGCGCAATGCCCTAGGCGTCAGGGTTTGTGCTAGTGACAATGGCCGGCGCAGAAATCGGGGCCTCGCGCGAATGATTAGTTGTGGGTGAACTAGTTTTCCGAGGGTCGCGGTCATGTGGGTTATCTTCTACTTTAAGAAGGATGCAATAGTTCGCATCGAGCCGTCTGCCTTCCCGCCCAATTGAGAGTGTCTGAATACCCGGCAGTGAGGCGCTCTATCCGAAGCTGCTCTCTAACACTGCGCTCGCGGCAGCTCGAGCCAGAAACGGCTTCCATGTCCCGGCACCGATTCAACCCCGACTGATCCGCCCATTCTCTGGGCTCCGTGCCGCGCCATGGCCAAACCGATCCCCGCTCCAGCGTAGTGTCCGACATCACGCACCCGCTCGAATGCGCGAAAGATCCGGTCCTGATCGCCGGCGGCAATCCCAATTCCATTATCCTCTACCCATAGCCGCACCAAATGGCCGCGATCTTCTGACCATACTCGCACCCGGGCTATTACGTCTGGCGCGACAAATTTGACTGCATTCGAAAGCAGATTTGCGACAATCCGCACCGCAGTCGGTGCGTGAGCCGCTACGGCATACATCGGAGCCTGCACAAGAATCTGCGCTCGCGCAGTGCGTAGTTCACCGTCCAGTTGTTCCAATGCCTCATCGATAACGTCTGCGAGGTGCGCGCTTCCAACATTCGGTCCGATGCGGCTTGCGTCGCGGTAAGCCGGCTGATCTTGCCTCGAATCATCCTTGCGCTCGCCGGCGCCGCGAATTCGGCCCAAATAGTCGCCCGCGCGCTGGTTGTCCTTGTAGTCACCTGCGGATACGCCCGCGGGTCTCTCGATGCCCTGCAACGGTGCCCGCAAATCATGCGGCATCATATATACGTGCGCACTCAGTCTTTCGTTCGAGACTGTTAAAGCTGTGGTGCGTTCCGCCAAGCGCTGCTCATGGCGAACGACATGTTCTCGCAGCGTCGCAGAAAACGTGGCGTTTTCCATAGCCACCGCAAGCTGGCGCGAAAACGCAATATAAAAACCGAGACGCTGTGGAGAAAAATAATCGCGCTTGTCACTATAGATATTCAGTGAACCCAAAGTGCGACGGCGATTGGTCAAGGGAAAGGCTGCCGTTGAAATAAACCCCTGGGCCACTGCCTGCTCGCGCCACGGCAAAAAGTCCGGATCGTTGCCGATATCATAGGTAACTTGTGGATGACCGTTGCGAATGGCCCTCCCCGCCGGACCTCTTCCTTGATCGCAATCATCCCAGCGCACAGAAAGAGAACGAAGATACTCGGAGTCTCGGGGATAATGCGCCTGCATAGCAATGTGACCGTCGACCTCGGCGCTTCCGACCCAGGCAAGTTTCGCATCGAGCTCTTCCACGCAGAGACGCGCGGCCGCGTGGCACAAGGTGGTCAATTCTGCATTTTCTGAAAATATCTGGGCACCGACATGAAACGCCTGCAGCGTTTTTTGCTGCTCCTGGGCAAATTGCTCTACCTGTCGATTGGCGGTGGTATCCGTTACCATGGCGAGGGCCCCGCTAAACTTGCCGTACGCATCGTATAGCGGTGAAGCAGACAACTTTGTCCATACCTGCGATCCGTCCGCATGGGAAAACCGGACCTCCCGCGGCTCGCGTACTCCCTGACCGCGTGCCAGCGAGTCGAGATCAATCACTCGCTTGCCGGAATCGGCAGCAAGCTCCCACAACGATTTACCAGCGATACCGGCCGGCATGCAACCGAGCATCTGCATTATCTTTTGGTTAGCGAACGTAACGCAACCATCGGGGTTTATGATAACTACGCCTTGTTCAGACGTTTCGAGGATAGTGCGATAAAGTTCTTCGTCCAGCTGTAGCGCTTCTTGAGAGCCTCGACGGGCAGCCATTTCCCGTCGCATGACAAAAAAAATGACCAGTGCGGTCAAGGCTATATACCCGACAATTTTCAGAGAATCGGCCAGCGCGAGCGAGTGTCTATCTCTGGCGAACGCTGCAATCACCTGGCTGGACAAAGCTATCCACAGCAGGGAAACGAAGAAATACGTCAGGGATGCGCGCAATGCCGCGCGTACGCCGGAACGCCTCACCGCGCCTTCCCCTGATTAACGTTCCAGGCGAGTGAATACGGAAGGTCGATGCGCCCATTCGGAATTGTTACCCGCCGCTGTCCGACATTGGGGCCCAAACCCCGCAGAATATGCATTTGCCATAAAACCATTTGCCATAAAGCATAGTCGGCCGCTGCGATTCCGCCATCGAACGAACTGCTAAAATGGGGAAGTATCGCCTTTCAATTTATTTCGCTTCCAGCCCATTAGAATGCGCACGCCGCGCAGCGCTAATGGACCTGCAAAAAATATTGCAAGAAGAATCAGTACCGGGCGATTTCCGTAAATGACATAAGGGGTTGCCCCCTCCAGTGGAGTCACCGTGCCGGTAAGAACCCACACCCGAAATTGCGGTGCTTGTGCAGTAACGCGCCCATGATTGTTGACAATAGCAGTTACTCCATTATTTGTTGCTAACACCATTTGTCGATCCGTTTCTAGCGCACGCATCCGTGCCATTTCCAACTGTTGGTGCGGGGCAAAGGAGTCACCGTACCAGGCATCTTCAGTTACATTGGCTAGCAGCGTAGCCTGCGGCAGGCTGCGAAGAATCTCTTGGCCGAATGCGTCCTCGTAGCAGACAGACATTCCGATACTCTGGCCGTCCACCATAAGAGGCCGTTGCTGCGCCGGACCTGCACTAAAGTCCGACATCGGTATATGCAGATAATCGAGCAACCAATTTAGCTCCCGAGCAAATGGAAGGTATTCTCCAAATGGCACGAGGTGGCGCTTCCGATAAACACCTGGTTGACTACCGACATTCATGACACTGTTGTAGTAGCGTGTCTCTCCGTTTACTTGGTCACGTTCCAAAATACCGAAAATAATTGCCATGTGTCGGGCATCAGCCGCACGCGTCAATTGCGGAAGAAAGTTGTGCTCAATCTCATCCCGGTACAAAGGAACTGCAGCTTCCGGCCAGACTACGAGGTTCACACCCCGCTGCTCGAACGTCAGATCTGTGTAACGCGACAGAATACTCTGCTGGAATGCCGGTACCCATTTCTGCTCCAGTGGAACATTGCCTTGGACCAGCGCTACTTGCAGCGGTGCGCCGGCCGGCTTAACCCAGGAAACGCGACCAGCGGCCCAGGCACCGATCCAGAGCGCCACCAGAACGGTAACGTAACGCTTTGCCGCTCCGCGCCAATTCCGGCCTACCTCCAACACGAGTCCGGCAGTCACGGCAACCGCCAAACTGACCCCGTACACGCCAAGCCATGGGGCTAATCCGGCGAGCGGCCCATCGATCTGGCTGTAACCGGCAACAAGCCAGGGAAACCCCGTGAGCAACCAGCCGCGTAACCATTCGCCGGCCGTCCACAGCGCGGGAATGGCAAGAATCCGCACCCAAATTCCCGAGGGTGAAAAAAAACTTCCTTGCAGCCAGCCGACAAGCGCCGGGAAGCAGGCCAGATAGGAAAAGAAGGCCAACAGGGCCAGACCGGCAAGCACTGGCGGCATCTGTCCGTAGGTATGAAGCGCCACGTAAAGCCAAGACACGCCAACGCTGAACTGACCAAGCCCAAACAGAAAGCCACGCCAGGCCGCACGCTTGGCCGAAATCTCTTGCCACAAGCTGAACAGCAGCGTCAATGACAAAACGGCCAGCGGGTAAACCGATAGGGGGGAAAAGGCGAACGGAAAAATGGCGCCGGCGAGCAGGGCCAGCCCGTCGAGGCGAGCAGCTCTCAGCTTAGGTGACATCGGTCTTGGGGCCTGGGACCTTTACGTTCAGGGGGAAGAAGCAGCCGCGCCTTGCCCGGCGCCCAAGCGAGTTACCTTGAGCAGGTGAACTCGGCGACTGTCCGCACGCAGAACTTCAAAAAGCAGCTTGTTGATTTCGATTTTCTCGCCACGTTTGGGCAAGTGCCCAAATGCGGTAACCACTACACCACCAATCGTGTCGACCCCACCGTGATCAATCTTGGCATTCAGTTTGGAATTGAATTCTTCAAGAGCGGTTAGCGCTTTGACAACAAACTCTCCGTCACGACGCTCGACAATCATGACATCGTTTGCATCAATATCGTACTCGTCCTTGATTTCTCCCACTATTTGCTCAAGAACATCCTCAATAGTGACCAATCCGGCGACACCGCCATATTCATCCACCACAATGGCCATGTGATTGCGGCTCGCGCGAAATTCCCGCAACAGCACGTTCAGGCGCTTGCTTTCCGGCACGAAGACCGCCGGTCGCAAATAATCATGTAGATCGATGTGAGTTTTTTTGCGCTTGCCGCTATGGAAATAACGCAACAGGTCCTTTGCCAAAAGGATTCCAATGACCTTGTCCTTGTCGCCGTCCACCATCGGAAAACGCGAGTGCCCTGTCTCTATGACACGCGGAAGATAATCCTCTGGCGCAGCATTTTTGTCGACGATATCCATCTGCGCCCTGGGAACCATGATGTCACGCACCTGCATCTCTGAAACCTGCAGTACGCCTTCGATCATGTCGAGGGCATCACGGTCCAGGAGATCGCGGCTTTGCGCGTCGCGCAACACCTCGATAAGCTGCTGGCGCGTGCCCGGCTCGCGCAACAACGCCATGCCAAGCCGGTCCAGAAATGAACGCGGCTGACCTTCCCCGCCACCCTGTTCGCCGTTCTCCTGCATCATAGTCAAATTGTCGAGCGCTTAGGCATAAGGGTCTGCGAAGCCCAATCGTTGCATGACTTGAGATTCCAAATGTTCCATTATCCTTGCCTCGTCCTCGTCAACGTGATCGTATCCCCGCAAATGCATTATACCGTGAACCACCATATGCGCCCAATGTGCAACCGCATCGCCGCCCCGCGCTGCTGCTTCGCGCTCAACAATCGGCCCGCAGATAACGATGTCCCCAAGCAACTCCCGTTGCCCCCTGAGCGGTGTTTCGGCACTGTCGTAAGCGAACGATAACACATTGGTCGGTCCGCTCTTGTGTCGATAGCGGCGGTTCAAAGTAGCGCTTTCCTTCTTATCCACGATACGCACGACAAGCTCCCAAGCCACACCAGGGTGCCCCCTGAATGCCGCGCGTGCCCACGTGGCTATGCTGGTCTCGTCCGGCACCCCTGCACCGTTGAACGCATACTGCACGTCGACCTGAAGCTTCACGCCGCGATCCAATCAATGTTCGGCATCACGTTTGGCTTCGTATGCCTCGACGATTTTCTGAACGAGCGGGTTACGCACAACATCCTGCGGCGTAAAATGCATAAAACTTATCCCATCGACACCGGTCAGGATCTCCATGGCTTCGCGCAATCCGGACTTCTGGGTACGAGGTAAATCCACTTGGGTGACGTCCCCGGTTATTACAGCCTTGGCGTCGAAGCCGATTCGCGTAAGAAACATTTTCATTTGCTCTGTCGTTGTATTCTGCGCCTCATCCAGAATGATAAATGACTCATTGAGCGTGCGCCCGCGCATGTAAGCAAGCGGCGCCAGCTCAATGACATTCTTCTCAAGCAATCGAGAAACACGCTCATATCCCAGCATCTCATAAAGCGCATCGTAGAGCGGTCGCAGATAGGGGTCGACTTTCTCTTCCAGGGCTCCCGGTAAAAAGCCAAGTCGTTCACCCGCCTCGACAGCCGGGCGCACAAGCACAATTCTGCCTACTTCGTCCCGCTCAAGCGCGTCCACTGCACAGGCGACCGCGAGGTAGGTCTTGCCTGTGCCTGCTGGACCGATCCCAAAGTTGATGTCATGGGTAAGAATGTTGCGAATATAAGTCTGTTGATGGACAGTGCGCGCGTTGATCACGCATTTTGGAGTCCGCAAGGTGATTTCGCTGTCTTCGGCACCGGTCATCCTTGCGTCTATCTTCTGCAGCGCCGTACGCACCGCCGCCGGGCTCAGCGCTTTATTGCGCGCGGTAGTTTCATAGAGATCCTTAAGAAGACGCTCAGCATGGCGCGCCACGCCCGAGCTCCCTGTAATACGGAATACATTGCCCCGGTTTGCGATTTCGACACCAAGGTGCCCCTCGATCTGTCGAATGTGTTCATCGAGACGACCGCAAAGAGTCGCCAACCGGGCATTGTCAGCCGGCAGCAAACTGAACTCGATGTGTTTTGGTTTAGCTGTCAATGCCTTGAACTTGGGCGGCGCAAGGACACATTAAGCGGCCGCAGCACCGTCGATCAGTTGTCCACGAAGAGAAAAATGAAGCGCCTCAGTAACCTCTACTTCAATAAAGCTTCCGATCAGGTTTGCGTCTGTGCTGGTAAAGTTCACCATACGGTTGTTCTCCGTTCGGCCACACAACTGATGATGGCCACGCCGGGCCATGCCCTCTACCAGTATGCGCTGCCGTGTACCGACCATGCTCCGGCTGATCTCTGCGGCAATTTTCTCGTTCCGCTGCTGCAGGAGATTAAGCCGTTCCTGCTTGACTTCCAGCGGGGTGTCATCGGCGAGCTGCGCAGCAGGAGTACCGGGACGCGAGCTGTAGATAAAACTGAACGACTGGTCAAAACCAATGGTCTCTATGAGATCCATTGTGGCCTCGAAATCCTTTTCGGTTTCACCCGGGAATCCGATAATAAAGTCGCTTGTAACGCTGATATCAGCGCGCGCCGAGCGCAGACGTTCAATCTTCTCCTTGTACTCAGCGACAGTATGACCTCGCTTCATCAATTCCAGAATACGATCAGATCCACTCTGCACCGGTAGATGCACATGGCCGACAAGTTTTGGTACATCGCGGTGGGCATCGACAAGTGCCTGGGAAAAATCCAAAGGGTGAGATGTCGTGTAGCGAATTCGATCTATACCATCAATGTCCGCCACGTATCGGATCAACTCCGCCAGATCCACAACACCGTGGTCATGGCGAGCCCCTCTATAGGCGTTGACATTTTGCCCGAGCAGCGTCACCTCACGCACGCCCTGGTCAGAAAGCGCAACCACTTCAGCAATTACATCGTCGAAAGGACGGCTAAATTCCTCGCCTCGGGTGTAGGGAACGACGCAGAAGCTGCAATACTTGCTGCAGCCTTCCATGACTGACACATAGGCACGCCCACCGTCCACGCGCGGCTCTGGCAGGCGGTCGAACTTCTCAATTTCGGGGAAAGATACGTCTACCGACACCGCGCGCTCATTCAGCACGCGATCGATCATTTGCGGCAGCCGGTGAAGCGTTTGTGGGCCAAACACCACATCGACCTGTGGCGCCCGCCGGCGCAGCGCTTCACCCTCCTGGCTGGCGACACAGCCGCCAACGCCGATGATGACTCCGGGTCGTGCCTGCTTTAGCGCTTTCCAGAATCCAAGCTGGGTAAATACTTTTTCCTGTGCCTTCTCGCGGATAGAGCAGGTATTCAACAGCAGCACGTCTGCCTGCTCGGGGTCGGCAACCTGCTCCATCCCGTGAGTGGCGTGCAATAAATCTGCCATGCGCGAGGAATCATACTCGTTCATCTGGCAGCCAAAAGTCTTGATATACAGTCTGCGAGGCATAGGAATCCATTAGCAATCTGACGTAGCAAGTTTAACCCAATCGGGCGCGCGACAACATTGCGAAGGCCAGGCGATGGCGGCCTTGCACCGAGAAGTTCCGCACACCTTCTAAAGACGCGAGAAATGGCTGCAATCCTGCAGTTTCCGCCGGCTGCATGGCGTCCGTCGCCATGCATTCGCGATATCTATACCCAAACGACTTGAAATTCCCGCTTGCGATGTGGTCACAATGAGGCTGTGCCCCCCAATGCCGCCAGTGCGATATGTCGTGCAATCGCCCGCGGATTCGTGCATTCCCGCATGCGCCGCATACGAGGGCGCGACAACTACCGTCCAGCACATGCGTTGACCCACGCCATGTGGTCAGAAAGCGCACCATCTTATTACTCTGGCTGCTGAGAAATCTGGACAGAGAAGCGCCGAGGTTGGCACATGATACGGCATGGTTGCCATAGAAGGCGTCCCGCGGTGGTGGGGCTGGCAATTTCTGACGTCCGCGTTGCATCATAGTCGCCAGTCTGGGCATCCGCGCCAATTCCCGGTCCGCAACCGACCTTTCAGAAAAGCGGCTACGCGAGCCGAAAAAACCTAACTCGAACCGCTTTTGTTAGCTTTGAAGGTCTTCTGGACCGCCGGACTTCTCGCCAATTGGCATGTTGACCATATCGACCGCCCTTATCAAATCGGAAGCAACTTCGGAAAGTTTGCGGCGGTGTGAGCGTGCAAAGGTGCGCAACGCCTCGAACGCTGCGCTTTGTTGAAGCCGATAACGTTCCATCACGACTCCGACGGCCATGCTGATTTCGCGGTTGCCGCTGAGCGCAGTATTGAGATTTGATTCCGTAGTTTTAAGTTTGCGGAACTCCGCAGCCCGTGCAAGCGCCGCTTCAATTGACGGCGGAAGCTGCAACACGTCAATGGGTTTCAATAGGTACCCGAGCGCACCCTCGGCAACGGCCTCACGGACCACTTCAGGATCGCTGTACGCCGATAAGAACATGACCGGCACCTTGGCGTTTTGGCGGATCACCTGCGCAGCCTCTACCCCGGACATTCCTGGCATTCGTACGTCAAGAATAGCAAGTGCAGGTTGTCGTGCTTCGCAGACACGAATTGCCTCTTCGCCTGAGGTTGCTTCAAGCACTTCGTAATTGGCATTCCTCAGACCCGCGCCCAAGGTTGCCAGGATCAGGCGGTCATCGTCCGCCAGTAATATTGTTGGTTTATGCATAGTTGCAGATTCGCAAATGCCATTCAGGTGGCGCGCCCATCCCAATAATTCACACACATTCCTCGTCACTTTAGATGGCTCCGGACGAACCTGCAAGGTAGCCAGCCGACACCTCTTGAGGACTATGTCCTCAACGGAAATTGCGGGTAGAAATCGGGTCGTCTCGTTGCGCACACCGCGCGGCATCAGCCAAGTAGCGAACAGCATGGAGATAATTCCTACAAAAGTGGCGAATTCATGCCGGAATATGATCCTAAGATAATGATACAACACACCTTTTCGAATGATGATTCGCAACATCAGCGTATCGCAGCTCGCCATTTAGTGGCGCCACAAGGAGCTACGGATCGACGAATCGATGTATCCCGGCGTCTCGCGTTATCGCCTTTGCGATTGCCTCAATATCCTGCCTGGAAGCCGACTGGTCACGGATCTCCCTCCGCTGGCACTGCTGCAGACTTATACTGCCTGGAGACCGTCTCAGTCGGGTTTGCGGATTTTGATTATCGGGGGCTCCAGTTCGAGAAGTGCCACGACGCCCTCTGGTTCAGTGCGAATTGAAAGCTGTGCCGCTGCCCGCGGAAGCAACGACTTGACCAACATCAGGCCGGTACCCAGCCCCCTTCCGGTGGCAAAGTCGAAATCCTCGGGTAGCCGAACTCCTGAATTCAAGATGCGCACAGACGCAGACGTCTCAGTTCGATCAACCGCTACGCTCAGCGGACCGGCCTTTGCCGATTGACCTCGATGTTTTACCGCGTTGAATACGAGTTCATTCAGGATCAGCGCCAGAGGTACCGCTTCCTCCTGAGCCAGAAACACCGGACGATCAATCACTTTATCGAGAACCGGGTTTATTGGAACTCCAGTCAAACCGACTGCAGTGCGGCAGATTGCCTCGACCATCTCGCAAAGCAAGAGTGCCTCTCCCGATACCTTGCTCTGAAGCCCGTGCACCACTTCCATAGCATTGACCTGAGCAATCGCGCTTTCCAGAGGCGGCTTCAACTCGGGATAGCGGGTCGCGTGCTGGCGCAGCAGCCCGACCACTCCCTGCAGGTTGTTCTTAATGCGATGGTGAACTTCGCGAACCAAGTTATCGCGTTGCTGCTTTTCCGCGACCGCACGACCCTGTTCTGACAAGTGCACGCAAGTGACGTCCGCGAGGAGACTGGCAAAACAACATACTTCACCAGCCGCGTCAAAAATCGGAAAATTGCGGGCCGATAGCCATCGAAACGACTCGTCTGGCAAAAGAATTCGGAATTCCAGAGAAGCGGGGTTTCCTTCGGCCACCTTGTCAAAAAACTGACCAGCATTAAGACGATCATCTGGGTGTATGTAGCGCACAAGCTCGCTGGCGTCCTCATAAAGTCTTGCCCTCGGGCGATTCCATACGGTTTCGTATGATGGACTCACGTAGACGATACGTTTCTGCCGCACATCCCAGGCAAGGAAAACGTCGCGTATGCGCTCGGCAAGCTGATGAAATAGCGCATCGCTCTGCGCGCCGGATACAAAAACATCGTTGCGCGTAGAGGTCACAGGGTGACTGGCGGCTTGGCTATGATCTATCGCATGATCCGCCGGACTTGCGCCGTGCTTGAAATGTTCATCAAAATTTTGACGCAACAGCGTACCAAGGCAACGGATTTCGTTCAGAAGAGGTGACGTTCCGATTGCGGCGACTTGCGAAGTCACAGCCGGCGTTGCAATCGTAGCCTCGGCAACGACTATTGCAGTGCGAATGGAGGCGGGATCCGAAGCCACTAGCGGCGCGGCGTCTACGCCCCGCCCCGGAACTTCCGCGCCGCGCGTGGAAACATCAACCTTCTGCTCTTCTGCCGCGATACGTGGATTATTTTCCGACACAATACGCACGCGAAGCGGGCGCAAGCCCTCCTTTTGAAGTGTCTCAAAGATTCCTTGGGCGTCTTCCTCAGAATCCGGCACGACAAGGATATTCAAGGTAGTTGCCACGGCACCCTCCTGCGTTGAGCAACCTTGTGTCGAAGTTCTTAAGCGGATTTCCCATCATCGTCTATTGACTAAGACACGATGCCGAATATCTTCGCCGACCAATGTGTGAAAGCGATCCGCGCCGCCGCGCCCGGAATTCCCAAAGTACGCATGTTTTGCGGAAGACATGCCCGGCACTGCCTCAGCTGCGATAAATGGCGCAGCTACATAAAAATAACCAGGACGCCCACGGCCGTCATATCTGACTTGTCACCCGGCCCTGCTTGCCAGCAATCGCGCAGACCGGCATCGACGCTGCATTGTGCGCGCAACCCAGCCGGCCGCGGGCATCCACCAGAATTACTCCCCCCTCGGCCCCTGTTGCGCGCTCAAGTGCCGCAACAGCCCGCTTGGCCGCCAAGCGTGGATGGATATTCTTATGCAGGAGATCGACCGCGGTCTTGCCTAGGACAACACGAATGATCGCCTCACCCACTCCGGTACAGGACGCCGCCCCAAGTGCGTCGGCAAACGTCCCACAGCCGATCAATGGTGAATCGCCAACGCGGCCAGGCCGTTTGCCAAACATGCCCCCGGTAGATGTTGCAGCCGCAACTCTGCCGTCAACGTCCGCCGCAACCGCCCCGACGGTACCTTGCGCCCGCTGCCAACGCCGCAGCTCGCGCGCCACAACCAGTGACCGTTCACTACAGCGCGGCATTCCGATCTGCCTCGCATACTTCATTGCGCCGGCGCCAACTAGCAGTACGTGACGGCCTTCTTCCAGAACGTGGCGTGCCAGTATCACGGGATTCTTGATGCGGCCAATGGCAGCAACCGCACCGGCACGCAAAGTGTCCCCGTCCATGATAGCCGCATCCATCTCTACGCGGCCATCACTGTTGAGGACCGACCCAGTCCCGGCATTGAACAAAGGATTATTTTCAAGATTTGTCACTGCAATTTGCACAGCATCCAGCGCCGACCCACCGCGGCTCAAGATGTCCCATGCTGCGGCGGCAGCATCGGCACAACCTGCCAATACCTGCCCGGAACGGCGCAATTTGCGGCCAGCACCACCATGCACTAGCACTGTCGGAAGCCGGTTCTTCATGCTTGGACAAATTCTAAGGCGGTTGACGGATTGCGTAGCGCTCTTCGTTCCATTCGCTTCATGCCCGACCTTGATAACACCGTGATCCTTGCAAATCGGGAGGTCAACAGCCTTTACTGCGTTGCGCGCCGTAGCAAGACACGAGAAGGCGGACCAACCTGAATTGCATTTCCATTATCCGTCAAGTGACATCTCCATGCGCATCCCTGAAGGAACTGCGACAATTGAGCATCTGCATATGGCAAATGCCAAGTATACGTATGTCGCAACTCATCGCCAGAGCCGACGGTCACGAGTGCAATCCACCACTCGCCATATACGTCGCGAGTCCGATCCGCAAAACCGCAATTTGAAGCGAGCTGCGGCAGTTACACGTAACCAAGCGAAATTGAGCCGTGCCGCAGGCTGGGTACCACGCCGACGTACGGTTTTGTCTTTACGCTGGTCAGCGCCGCAATTTGTGCTTTAATTGAATTTAGCAGCCCCGTTTCGCCGGAACCCGCCAATGATTTGCTGCATGGGTGTTGGTGGGCATATTCATAACGATTATCCGGAGGTTACCAGATGAAAATGTTGCCGCTGCAGATGGTCATCATTGATTTGGAAAACGGACAACGCGGCGTATTTATCGGGCGACCCCTGGTCGTCGCGGAATCGGATGATGATGACTGCCAGGTAGAAAACGTGTGGTTTACCAATATCCAGGAAATACCAGACACGGCGACATTGGAGCAACTGGCAAAAATGACATTGGAGCAGGTGCAACCATCAACAAGTAGACTGCTCCAATAGCTCGGAGAAACCGCGGGCCATTACTCTTTCGCCAAAGCCGGGCCACGACCACAGGCGCACGCTCGGTCGCATCGTGCCGCCTCAAGTCTGGCGCCGCTGGTTTGTAGCATCGAGCCTCCAGAATGATCGCACGTCGCGAAGCTGCGACAGGGAGCACTGTCATCGGGTATGCTGCCATCGGGTATGCTGCGCAAATGCGTCGCGGCGTCAATCCATGCGCAACTCGATGACCGTTTGAAAGCCCGACTTACAGATGAAGATCAACTCTGGTTGCGCATGTGATCGGCAATCCGGAAGAAAGCGCCTGCCAACTCGCTGCGCAGTGGCTCGACAATCCCTACGTCGGCCATCGCCTGGTACATACATTCCAGCCACTGATCGCGCTCGGCATCGCCAATCGCGAAGGGCAAATGGCGCGCGCGCAACAGCGGGTGACCGTAGTGCTCCACATAAAGCGGAGGTCCGCCGAGCCAGCCCGAAAGGAACATGAAAAGCTTCTCGCGCGACTGGGCAAGTTCAGGCGGATGCAGCCGACGCACAGCGTATGCTTCCGGTAACTCGTCCATTAAATCGTAGAATCGATCAACCAGAGCGCGCAGGACTTCTGCACCGCCGAGGCGCTGGTAGTGAGGATTGGAGCTCTCTTCGCCTGCCATTGTAATTCGCCGTTGCAACTTCGAATTTGGCGAATCGTAACACGCCGATAATTGGCGGTGCAGCGCAGATCTTATCGGCCGGCGGTGGCAGTACGGCCTCGCATAGGCGGTCCGGGGTGCATCTATATCGGGCCAATTTGCAACGCTGGCATGACCACACGGATCAACACATCGACAAATATCTGGCATATGCGAGAACGTGTCGAACAGCGTGAAATATCGCGTTATGCAGCATTTATCAAGGCCCGGCTAACTGACATATCGCAAGGGCAGCCTGGAACACCGCCAGGGGGAGAAACTAATCAATCTCAGTCGGTTATCGCCTGCCACTCTTTTCGCTTTGCAGCGTTCTATTGCCGAGATTAACCGTCAGGCTGCACAAGTTCTCGGCGCAAAACTATCAATTGCGGGTGGGCAGAAATGCCGAGACGTACATGGACACCAAGTACGCGCGCAACAATTATTTCAATGGGGCCGTGGTCGAACAATGTCGCAACGGGAGTGCTGGGGTCGACTTCTGGCCCAGGGAGTATCCGCAGCACCTGCCCAGGTCGTCGCGAAAGTATCAGCATGGAGCCCTCCTTATCCGCCGTGCTTCTTATCGCTGGATGGCACTAACAGATCCCCAAGACTGACAGCATCGGGCTCAAGCAATTCACAAAGGGAAACGCCGAACGCACTTGCAATCTTATCCAGATTATCGAGACCAACATTCAATTCCGCACGCTCCACGTGACCAATGTAATTACGATGCAGTCCGCTTGCAGCGGCCAGGGCTTCTTGCGACCAGCCGCGTCCAGCACGCAGAAGACGAACCCGCCTTGCAAGAAGTTTTCGAATCCTCCCTTCCATGGATGCCACTGTAGCGGCACACAAGAATGAACGTCGACACAGTATGTGGGACGAATTACACCATCGATGCGGAGACACGCCGGCGCTCGGACTGTCCGACGAATTCAGAAATAATATCCGGCACGCACGTAAACCGTCTTTGCCGGGGTAATGTAAGGGCCGCCGGTCGACACCGGGATACCTCCAAACTCGCTACCCCTCGCCCCGAACGGCAGACTAAGGCCCACCATCAGCTGTAGGTTTTCCTGCCAATCGTACACAATCCGGGGCTGAAAATAGCCGCTGGCGTCATGGAGATTACGAATCAGGCCGGCGTAAATATTTACGAGCGGCGTCGACTCAACCCGAAAACCAGCGGCTAAATAATCGCGCCCCAACGTATACAACTCCCCCCGCCCGATGCGCGCGGCCAGTTCGGCATTTGGCGTGAGGTAATTGGCGCTATTGGTTTCGCCAAAACCATTGCGGAAATATTCGACGTATCCATACCAGTTCCTTCCAAATGCGGTCCAGGAATAATCTGCATTGGTCACCGCAGAAGTAGCATGGCCGCCCATTTCCAACTCTGTTACCACGACATCGGTGCGCCACACAGCACCGCCGACATTTTGTACCCACCCGGCACCAAGTAGGTTTTCACCAAAATGATGAGCACCGAGCAGATTCAGATCTGCGCCCGAGACCTGACATCGGTACTTCAAGGCGTAGGAGCTCTGATCACCTTCCACGCGCCCACTCGCTGGATTGCGGCGTGGCAGCACAATTGCCTGCAAGTCCGCACCCGAGGCAAACAACCGCTGTCCGTACACCATGTCGTCGCCGGTCTTGTATTCCTTATCGATGGCGACGGGTGAAAACGGATTGAAGATGTCCATGGGGTTAAAAACGAGCCCGTCACCCCAGCTTACTGCCTGTCGGCCCACCCGGATCACGTCATTTTCTCCTAGGTATCCGAGTGACAAACGGTCCAGCCGTTGGACCGCAGCCGAGCGATTGGCGTCCGTTAGGGTTTCAGTCAGATCGAGCAACCGCCGCTTGTCGTTTGGCAATCCATCGGCACTTACCCCTGCACCCAGAATTGGATAGATTGCGGCAAGTGCGCGGTTGGCTGACAAAGAATCGCCCCCGACGCCGAGAATTTCGTAATGGACAATTGTTTCCCAAGGCCCTTGGTGGCGCTCGGCTTTCAGTCTGAAATCCAGGTTGGAATCGGTTGGCTCACGCCCTGCGTAGAGCGCAGCGAGATCGTCGCTTCTGTAGTATGACTGACTCAATTGCAGCTTGAGATGCCCGCCGAAACTCCAGGGATCAGCATGCGCCACGCCCACGCTGGCCAACATTAGTCCAGCGCCGATACCGCAAAGAAGCCGGTTCATCAATCTTGCCGCTGATCAGAAACAACGCGGCCATCACGCAGGCCTATGAGGCGTTTCGATAGATTCATCACTAGCCTGTCATGCGTAGAAAAAATGAAGGTAACGTGATGTTCTTCATTCATGTGGCGCAATAGTGCCATCAACATCTCTGCGTTCTTGGAATCCAGGTTTGCAGTCGGCTCATCCGCAAGCACTAGGCTCGGCTCGGAAACGATAGCGCGCGCCACCGCCACTCGCTGTTGCTGTCCGCCTGACAGCTCGTTCGGTCGCCTTTCCTCGAGACCTTCGAGTCCCACTTCCTGCATTATCGCTCGCGCCTTTTCCGTGCGGGTTTTCGCTTCAATCCCCTGCAACTGCATGACAAATTCTACGTTTTCACGTGCGCTGAGCACAGGAATCAAGTTGTAAGCCTGGAATACGAAGCCAATATGGCGCAACCGCATCGCTGCAAGCTCGCCTTTGCTCATGGTATCGAGGCGCCGGCCGTCCACTTCGACCGTACCACTCGTGGGGGAGTCCAGCCCGCCAATCAAGTTTAGCAACGTGCTCTTGCCCGAACCCGACGGCCCTGACAGGCAGAGGAAATCGCGTTTTGGCACTTCGAGTTCGATGTCGCTGAGCGCGTGAACGGCAACCGAATTCTGCCTGTACACCTTGGTCAGTTCGCGACATACAACGGTATTATCCACAGACGCGATCACGGTCATGTTCTCGTGATGCCCTCCACAGGAACGTAACGCGATGCCCGGTAGGCGGGATACAGGCTGGCCAAAATGCCAAGCACGATGACCAGCACATTGGCGACGACGACATCCTCGGTGGCAACATAAGGATATAGATGGGTCCCATAACCCACCATCTGCATACCCTGGGCGAATCGCGACAAGTCAATTCCCTTGTGCAGCAATGCAATGGTTGTCCATGCCAACAGATTTCCCGCACCAAGGCCGACAACCAGTAGCATGACCGATTCGATGATCACCTGAAAAAGAATCAGTCCGGGCTTCATGCCCAGTGCCTGGACCAGGCCGATTTCCCGTGTACGCTCGAAGACCGCCATCAGCAGCGTATTGACCAATCCGAAAGACATGGCGAGGAAAACGATACCGAACCAGATGTACATAAAAATGTTGGAAATTCTGACCGTAAGCACGAGCAACGGTTGAATTGCAGTCCATGGCTCGACATCGAGTCCAGTTGCTGCCGCGCGCAGACGCACGAGTGGCGCAGCAACGGCATCCCGATCCTGCGTCATGACTCCGATCTCTGATATTTTTGTCCCAAGTTTAAGCATTCCTTGCGCCACGTGCAGTCCGGTAAACACAAAGGCAGTCTCATCGTTGCCACCCTCGGCGCCAAAAATGCCGACCACCCGGAACCCCCGGTCGGCGATCTGGTTATCGGCATCCTGGCTCAGGATAACCACGCGCTTGCCCAAACCGGTCTCCAGGCGCTCAGCGAGCTCGCGGCCCAACAGCAGACCTTGGTCGTCGCTGTCCTTCAGATAACGTCCCGCAACCACTGCGTCGGGAATGAATGACAGTCCGCGTTCCGCCGCAGGATCGATCCCCACCAGCACTACGCCTGCTGACTCACGTTCGCTCGAAACTACTGCCGGCACCCGAACGCGCGGCGCCCATGCAACGATATCCCGGTTATCCAGGGCTGCACGCAGCATCGTATCCGGAGCAGGCATGCTGTGTTCCACTGTTGGGTCGTCGAGAAAGTGCGGGGCATGGATCTGGATGTGTCCAGTGAGGCTCAAAATTTCCGTACGCACCTGCTGCTCCATGAGACCGCGATACAGCGCCGCCAGAACCACCATTGACCACACGCCGAGGGCAACGGCGGCCAGCATAATTGTCGTTCGCCGCCGCTGGCGCCACAGATTGCGCCAAGCCAGCCGTGTCAGAAGCGGCAGACTCGTCGGATTTGCGATCATATTGCTTGCATCGCATCCACAGGACGCAGTCTGCGGATACGCAGCGCAGGATAAAGAGCCGCCATCGATGTAAAAACCAATATGGCCGCCGGTCCAAGAAACAGCGCAAGCAGAGAAATCTGCGGGTAGAGAACGCCTGGCAGCCCGTACTGGGCATAAAGCTCTTTCATGCCCGGAAATGTGAGACCGCGGACGTAGAAATACCAGGATACTCCGGCACCAAGCACCACGCCCACGGCCAAGCCAATTAGCGTCAGAAGCAAAGACTCCAGAAGAATGAGACGCCCGATGGTAAGCGGCGACGAGCCCAACGCCAACATGAGGCCGAACTCGCGTGTACGCTCAAGCACGGCCATCAGAAAGGTGTTCAATATGCTGAAAGTGACCACAATTATGAGCGACAGATACGTAAACCAGGCCGAAGCCATGTCCATCCGTATCAGCTGCTCTAACCCGGGTACCAGCTCTTGCCATGGGAGCGCCACCAGATTGGCCCGTTGCGGAAGCAAGGATCGCACTTCGTTCAAAAGCTTGGGCAACTGCCCGATATCCGACGCATCGATAACAATCGCGTGCGCGTCGGTGCCCATGCTGAATACGTTGCGAAAAGTCGCGAGCGGGATTTCCACCATGTTCCTGTCGATGTCGGGCGAGCCGCTTTGAAAAATGCCTACCACGGGCAGAACGGTGGCCGCCATTGATCCATCCTTGGCGGACCCGAGCAAGGTTAACTCATCGCCGACTTTGATACGCAGATTGCGTGCCAGCAGCGCACCGATTACCGCTTCGTCCTTTCCACTAGAAGCGAGGTATCGACCATTCCTGACCAGACCAGGAATAGTCGATACCCCTCCTTCATACTGCGGTTGCACACCGACCACCTGGACTCCGTAGCTCCGGTCCCGCGAGGATGCAAGAGCGAATCCGTACCCGCGCACTGCAACAGAATGGGCAATGGTATCCTGCCGGATTCGCTCCGCCAGGGCATCTGCAGCGGGAACGGTACTGCGTATTTTCGGCCTGCTGTTGTACCCAGCATGCTGCACCTGAATGTCTCCAGGGAATACGCGCAAGGTGACGTTGATGATCATAGCGTAGGAACCGAGCTGCAAGGCGATCATGAATACCAGCAACGCCGCCGAGAAGGCGATTGCCGATACCGTGAGCCAAGTCCTGCGGGAATGACGCCACAGGTTGCGCCAGGCCATGCGCAGAGTGATGCCCATACCTTACCCCCGAGGTCAGTCGCGCGGATTGCGCAGGTTTGACAGGGTAAACAGACTCTCCGGCACGTTGATATCGAAGCGAGCCTCTTTGGTGATTACCTGGGTCCACTCGTTCGGCTTATCCATGCGCTGCATGCGCTCGCGCACAGCGATGGCTTTGCCACCCATAACCCTGATTTCTTCGGTCGTCAATCTCTTCAACAAAACGCCGTTCTGGTCGTAAAAATCGTGCTGCAACAAAATATGGTCGTCGCGGATGGTGACTATCTCCTTGCCCCAGACCACCGGCGCACTCTCATGCGGTATGGACTCTATAATAAACAGCTTGTGTCCATCTCGGACTTCAGTTCGAAGCAACTTGTGGCGATATTGCCGAATGAGGTCATCTGCCTTGGCCAGATCGTTATTGGAGAAATCCGACCCCATCCAACTCTGACTCATCATGCTTGACGGGATTTTGATTACCCGGTTGATCCTCGGACTAAAACTCCACATGTCGTTGCCAACAAGCAGCGTTGCATTGCCCGCGTCCTTAGGCGGCGCTGTTACGCGTACCAGTGATTTCTTCTCGCCCTGCGTCCATACCCGCAAGGTCATCGTCCGTTCCCAGTCGGGCCGGTGAATGACCATCTCGATGACTGAATAAGACGAAACGTCCCGCCAGTAGTCAATCGCAGCCTTGACGATCGCCGCAGCATCCTGAGCCCGGCATGCAGGCGCAATGAGGAAAACCAAAAAGATGGATGCCAGCAATTTGCGCATACAAGGCTATAGGTAACCCCTGATCATTCAGTTGGTATCGGAGCCAAGGTCACTCTATCACAGCAAATGATCAAAGGAAGCAGCCTTGCGCCATGGGAACTTGCGATACATCCGACGTATCTATTCCTGTAAAACAACATGCGTAGCCGGCTGGCGGTGAAACCGCGTAGAATAGGTCGAATAGGCGATAGAGGTTTACCCCTTCATGTCCATTCGTTTTCCCCGTTGGATCGCAATTGCGGCGGCCGTGCTGGCTGTTGTCATCGGTGCGCGCTACGCCTGGAAGGTCACGCATGCGCCGAAGGCGGCTGAGCGCTATGAAACGGCTGCGGCGGATCGCGGAAACATCGTACAGATAGTCATCGCGAGTGGCACACTCAATCCCGTGGTCCTAGTTAATGTCGGCACCCAGGTGTCCGGCACCATCAGCAAGCTGTACGCGGACTTCAACGATCACGTCAAAGCCGGCCAGGTGCTGGCGAAGCTCGATCCTGCACTGCTCAAGGCTCAGCTGCTGCAAAGCCAGGCGAATCTGGCCAGCGCACAGGCCAATCTGACCCTCGCCGAGTCGAATGCCAACCGTTCGCGCCTTCTCTTCCAGCAACAGATGGTGTCTCAAGCCAACCTGGATCAGACTGCGCAGGCGCTCGCGGCAGCGCAGGCACAAGTGGAACTCGCCCGCGCCCAGGTCAATCGCGATCGAACAAATCTTAATTACGCGACCATCCGCTCACCCGTCTCCGGCGTAGTTGTGGCACGTAACGTAGATGTCGGGCAAACCGTTGCTGCAAGTTTCCAGACTCCTACACTTTTTACCATTGCCCAGGATTTGCGGCGCATGCAGATCGATACCAGTGTTGCCGAGGCAGACATTGGCGGCGTGCGGAAGGGACAAACTGTGAATTTCAGCGTCGATGCTTTTCCAGATCGTGAATTTCAGGGAAAGGTATTCCAGGTTCGCCTTAATCCGACGATCCAGCAGAATGTGGTGACCTATGACGTCGTGGTTTCTGTGGACAATCGCGAAAGGCTCTTGATGCCGGGCATGACGGCAAATGTCCACATTATCACGGCCCAGCGCAAGGATGTTCTTAGGATTCCGAACAGCATCCTGCGCTATCGTCCCGCGGCTGCCCAGGCTCCGACACCAACAGCAGACTCACCGACCGCCGATAGCTCCGAAGGCAAGACGGTCTACCTGCTGCGCAACAACCAGGTAACGCCGGTGCGGATCCAGACCGGGATTACGGACAACAAATTTACCGAAGTGGTGGGCGGCGATCTGAAGCCGGGAGATCGGCTGATTGTGGAGGACCGAGAAGCAAAGAAACCTGCGAGCAGCGGCCAGTTCCATTTTCGGGCTCTCTAAATGAATGGCGCACCGCTTATCCGTGCTGAGGGCATTCGAAAGGAATACTCGACAGGCATGGCTGCGCCAGTGCCGGTGCTAAAAGGCGTCGACCTCAGCATCTATGCGGGCGAGTTCGTTGCAATCATGGGACCTTCGGGCTCGGGCAAATCAACGTTCATGAATATTCTTGGCTGCCTCGATGCCCCGACCGCGGGTCATTACTACCTCGATGGCCGCGACGTAGCTTCACTCGGCGTGAATGAACTGGCACGGCTGCGCAATCGTTTGTTTGGATTCGTGTTCCAAGGGTTCAACCTTCTGTCGCGGGTTGATGCCCGCGATAATGTCGCTCTTCCGTTGCTGTATTCAGGGATGGCCCGACGTGAGCGCCGCGAGCGTGCGCAGGAACTGCTCGAACAGGTAGGACTCGGCGCGGTCGCGCATCACTTACCGAATCAGTTATCCGGCGGCCAACAACAGCGCGTGGCCATAGCCCGCGCGCTGGCTAACCAACCGCAGTTCATACTTGCCGACGAACCCACCGGCAACCTTGATACCAAAACCAGTCAGGAGATCATGGGACTTTTCACCGACCTCAATACCACGCGCGGGATAACGATACTTCTCGTTACGCATGAGGCCGATATTGCGCGCTACGCCCACCGCCTCGTACGCTTTTTGGATGGTCGCATCGTGCAGGACGGGGCAACGAATGAGCTTCTTTCGGGGACCGACAATTGATTCCCGCCCTGCTTGGCGAAGCTTGGCGCGCAATGGCGGTTAATCGCCTGCGCACGTTGCTCACAATGCTGGGCATGATCATCGGCGTAGGCGCCGTGGTGCTCATGCTTGCCATTGGCCAAGGTGCGCAATTCATCATAAACCAGTCGATTACCTCAATGGGTGCCAACCTGTTTATCATTCTTCCTGGCGCCTCGACCTCAGGCGGCATGCGCTTTGGGGCCGGGTCGGTCGCCACACTGAACCTGGGGGATGCGGAGGCACTAGAAGATGTGAAGGGTGTAGCTGCGGTAGCCCCGATAGCGTCTGGCTCAGCACAACTGGTTTATAGCGGCGCCAACTGGAGCACACTGGTCACTGGAACGACGCCGAGTTACCTTAAGTTGCGAGACTGGAGTCTTAAGTCCGGCCACGCTTTTTCAAACGCCGATCTGCGGGCAGCGACACGCGTAGCGCTGCTTGGACAGACCGTGGTAACAAATCTCTTTGGCGACGAGAATCCAATCGGCAAAACAGTGCGCATCCTTAACAGCCCGTTCCAGGTAATCGGTGTGTTGGCCGACAAAGGCCAGAGCCTCGACGGACGGGATCAGGACGACACCGTACTCGTGCCGGTAACCACCGCGCAGCGAAAGCTTTTCGGGACACAACTGCCGGGAAGCGTGCGCTTTATCATGGTCCAGGCCCAATCGGCGAATCTGATGGAGCAGGTGCAGAAGAGCATGGAGCAGCTGTTGCGACAGCGGCATCGCATTGGAAAGGCCGAAGATGATGATTTTACGATTCGTAACCTGACGGCCCTTTTCCAGGCAGCGGCGTCGACGGCACGCATCCTGTCGTTCATGCTCGGCGCTATTGCATCCATTTCACTCCTTGTCGGAGGTATCGGCATAATGAATATCATGCTGGTATCTGTGACCGAGCGAACACGCGAGATTGGTATTCGCATGGCAGTTGGAGCCCTGCCCTGGCAGGTAATGATTCAGTTTCTGCTGGAAGCCATGATCATATCGATACTCGGATCCATTATCGGTATCGCGCTAGGAATGACTGGCGCCTGGATCGTGAGTGTCCTGGCTGGAATCACCGTTGTGGTGACTCTCTGGTCATTGGTGCTGGCCTTTTTGGTGGCAGCCGGTATCGGAATCTTCTTTGGCTATTACCCAGCCCGCAAGGGCGCTCATCAGAAGCCCATCGAGGCCTTGCGTTACGAATAGCCCGACCCCGCATTGCGCGGGATCGGGTGGACAGATCCTAGAACGCCTGGCCTGACTTGACTCCGAATGCCTTCAGAATCATGGCAAGCGGGCAAAACCCGGTGAACGCGGATTGCAGCAGGTTCGCGCCGACAAATGCGGTGAACCACAGCCAGTACACGCTATGCAATTGCGACAATGCGAGGCTGATAAGGATAAAGGCGCCGGCAAAGGCCAACACAAGACGGTCAACGGACATCGTATACACTCCTTCAAGCTTGATTTCAAAAGACTATTTTGACGCGCTGGGATCGCGCACGCGCTATATTTAGACATGACCAGACGTCGGCTTGCAAGTGCTGGCAGGTCGCGCGCGTCTGGAACACGATTGCGCGTTCCGTTGAAGACAGGGGACTGATCCTGCCGCTGCGTAGACCGGTTGGTTTCCGAGAAATCAATTTTTTCGCAGACCATGCGAACGTCCGCAAAATGACTTCTCGCATCCGCCAGCCTGGATCGCGTCCGAAAGTCCGAACGGGGCAGGCCAATATTGCTGTCGTTCTGCCGCGGCGGCCAGGCGTGTCCGGCAGCAACATTAGCGCCAGTGCTTCGAGCTACAATGATGGTTACGCAAAATTTGTTGCAATCGACGAGAGGAAATCCGCGTGACGACGAGAATCGGCATAGTTACAGCTTCCGACCGCGCCAGCGCCGGCGTGTACGAGGACCTGTCCGGCAAGGCCATTATTGAAACCCTCAAGGCCTACCTCGCATCGCCGTGGGAGTCGATCTATCGCCTCATTCCGGACGACCAACCGACGATCGAGGCGACCCTAACTGATCTCGTCGATCGGGAAAAGTGTTGCCTGGTTGTCACGACAGGCGGTACCGGTCCCGCCGCACGCGACGTGACGCCCGAAGCCACCGAGGCGATATGCGACAAAATGATGCCGGGATTCGGCGAATTGATGCGCCAGGTGAGCTTGCGTTATGTTCCCACGGCAATACTATCGCGCCAGACAGCGGGAATCCGCGCGAACGCACTGATCGTGAACCTGCCAGGAAAGCCAAAGTCGATACGCGAATGTCTGGACGCCGTGTTTCCGGCTATCCCGTACTGCATCGACTTAATCGGAGGACCCTACCTGGAATGCAATGAGGCCGTTATCAAGGCATTTCGCCCCAAGGGCGCGTAACTAACGGCGACAGGTCCCTGACGCCAAACTATCACGCCCATTAGCGCCCGCGTCGGCGTTTGCCTCGACCCGTAGGACTTCCGGGGTTAAGCAAAGGCTGTGGCCGGCCTTGGGGATCCACCGTTGCACGTTCTGGAGACCCGGTGTGTTGCGTACGAAAGCGGCCCCCTCTGCCCAGGGCCCTTGGCGGGTTGCCAAGCTTAGGACGATCGAGCTGCTTGTGGCCGGTCGGTTCCGCAGCCGGCGCAGAACTGGACGCGCGAAACTGCATTCGTCCAAGCGGTTGATGGGCGGGAACGAGATGATGTTTCGCGCCGCCAATGAGGTCGGCACGACCCATACGGCGCAAGGCCTGTCGCAATACTGGCCAGTTGTTAGGGTCGTGATAACGCAGGAAGGCCTTGTGCAGCCGACGCACCTTCAACCCCTTTGGAATTTCCACGTCTTCGCTTTCCACCGTAACCTTGCGCAGCGGATTCTTGCCGGAATGATACATGGCGGTGGCCGTAGCCATGGGCGAGGGCAAAAATGCCTGAACCTGATCTGCGCGGAACCCGTTTTGTTTCAACCACAGCGCCAGTTCGAGCATGTCTTCATCGGTAGTGCCGGGGTGGGCAGCAATGAAATACGGAATCAGGTACTGCTCCTTGCCTGCCGCGTTCGAGAAGCGGTCAAACATCTCCTTGAAGCGGTAATATGATCCCATGCCGGGCTTCATCATCTTGCTGAGGGGGCCCTCCCGCAGATGCTCGGGAGCGATCTTAAGGTAGCCGCCAACATGGTGACTGACTAGTTCCTTTACATACTCTGGCGATTCGACCGCAAGGTCATAGCGTACACCCGAGGCAATAAGCACCTTCTTCACCCCTGGCACTGCCCGCGCGCGCCGGTATAGTCGGATAAGCGGCGCATGGTCGGTATTCAGGTTTCGGCAAATACCAGGATAAACACAAGATGGTCGGCGGCAGGCGGCTTCCACCTCGCTGCTCTTGCAATGCAGGCGATACATATTGGCAGTGGGTCCGCCAAGATCCGATATGATGCCAGTAAAACCGGGGACCGAGTCGCGCACGGCCTCGATTTCTCGGATCACTGAATCCTCGGATCGACTTTGGATGATGCGGCCCTCGTGTTCTGTTATGGAGCAGAAGGTACACCCCCCAAAGCATCCCCGCTGGATGGAAATTGAAAAACGAATCATCTCGTACGCCGGAATGTTCGCGTCGCCGTAAGACGGGTGCGGCCGCCGCGTAAACGGTAACTCGTACACGCGATCTAGCTCGCGTGTTGTCAGCGGAATTGCAGGTGGGTTTAGCCAAAGATCACGCTCTCCATGTCGTTGCACCAGGGCGCGTGCGTTTCCCGGATTGGACTCGGTATGGAGTATGCGCGAGGCGTGCGCGTAAAGAACTGGTTCGGCCGCGACCTGCTCGAACGCCGGCAGGCGAATCACACTGCGGTCGCGACTTACCTTTGCTGGCGTGCGCTGAAAGTGCACCCTCTCGGTCTTGCTGCCCGCTGCATCGCATGTCGGCGTGGTCGACCCGCTTCCACTCATGGCATACGGATCGACCGGCGGATTTAGCGGCCCTGGAACATCAATATGGGTTGAATCGATTTCTGTCCAATCGCCCGGCAGATCCCTGCGAATGAATGCCGTGCCACGCACATCGGTGATCGCTTCGATCGGCTCACCGCGTGCCAGACGATGCGCAATCTCCGTTATCTGCCGTTCTCCGTTTCCGTATACCAGAAGGTCCGCCTTGGCATCCAACAGAATCGAGCGGCGCACTTTGTCAGACCAATAATCGTAATGCGCGATTCTGCGCAAACTCGCTTCAATGCCGCCGATGATGATCGGTACATCTGAATACGCCTCGCGGGCGCGTTGGGCGTAAACAATCACGGAACGGTCCGGACGCCGTCCGCCCTCACCCCCCGGCGAATACGCATCGTCCGAGCGTATTCGCCGCTCGGCGGTATATCGATTCACCATGGAATCCATATTCCCGCCGGTAATGCCGAAAAACAGCCTCGGCTGTCCCAGGTCCATGAACGCATCTTTTTTGTGCCAATCCGGCTGCGCAATAATGCCAACACGAAAACCCTGTGCCTCGAGCAATCGTCCGACGATTGCCATACCAAAACTAGGGTGATCGACATAGGCATCGCCGGTCACGATCACCACGTCGCAGGCATCCCAGCCGAGCGCGTCCATTTCGCTGCGTGACGTAGGAAGGACCGGGGCGATACCAAAGCGGGCAGCCCAGTATTTACGATGAGAAAACAAGTCAGGGACGGTCTGCATGAAGACA